>JACKAK010000010.1 GCA_020635115.1 Halobacteriovoraceae bacterium
GAAAACACATCTGAAACCTGTAAATTGGTCAGAAGATGAACCGTTTGCCGAGTAAAAATAAAATAGTCCCGATACAACTGCATCGTATCCACCTATTATTGATTTAAATCCACCACGCGAAACATAAACAGATCCAGAGGCAATTGAAAATGTTCCAACTCCATAAATTTTATCATATGTTCCATTATAAGTATTAAATTCGTTATCTGCAACATCAGCGCAGCTTACACTAGGTAAATCCATTAAACTCATACTGCATGTTGTACTTATTCCCGATAGAGCTCCACCTAAAGTCCAATCTACATATTCTCTTTTATTTCCAGTAAGGTCCCAAATTTCAGAGCCATTACTTAATGTGAGTATTCTTTTAGGATGAGTTGCATCTGAGCCTGTTGTCCCGCAAGAATTGTCTTCATAGGTACGACCTTTAAAAAGACAACCTGACCCAACATTTCCTCCTGTCCAATTTACATCCTGTTGTTCAGCATTCCTAGCAATGGCCATAAATTCTGGATTTGAAAGTAAGTCATAATTTGCTCCGAGAGAGGTGCAATAAGTTTTTGCTGAAGAAATAGTTAAGCCTGTCGTTGTAGCGTAAGATTGCACTGAAGTAGCAACTCCTCCTGTAACAGTCGCTTCATACTTCATAACACAAAAATCACTTGCAGCTCCTACAGTTGCATCACCAGGAACAAGAACATAATCTGTTGGGCAAGATGGAGATGTGAGGGCATAATCAGCTTTAACACTACTTCAGCTTGATTCATTTCCACCTGAGTTTGTTGCACTTGCATAAAACGAGTAATTTCCATCAGAAAGAGAGCTTGAACTGGTTATGTCAACAGTAGAACCACTTGAAGTGGCAGAACCAATGAGAGTTGAACAAGTATTATCACTATAAAGCTTGATTGTATCACCACTTTTAACTCCGCCAACACGTACGGTGGGAGTATCGTCACTACCGCTTGAAGCTAAAGGGTCTTGCATCGAAACACTAATTGGTATATCAGGAGCTAAGTTGGTAGTGAAAGATACATCGTTGGTGTTTGAGTCGAAATTTCCGTCATTATCCATTACTCTTACTCTGTAAGTATATGAAGTGTTATTTGAAAGTCCTGTTAAGCTGTAGCTTGTTGAACCACTCGTAGTAGAAGCTACAAAAGTTGCACTTCCTGAACTTATACTAAAGATGTTATACTGAGCTGCCCCACTATAAGCACTCCAATTGATGGTAGCGCTAACGTCGTCTATTGAATTGATAGTGCTGATACCAGAAAAGCTTAGACTGCCACCACTTGAGCCAGAGCTTCCAGAGCTTCCAGAGCTTCCACTGCTTCCATTTGAGGTGCTGCTACTATTACCGCCAGAAACTTCAGGAGCATTAAAAGATGCAGTACCTGAACCATTGCAGCTTGTGATTAAAATCATAAATATGTAATTTAAAACTAGTCCTTTCAAGTTTCAAACCTCTTAACTGTTTCATTCTTGAAACTAGGATAGGTCATCTTCATAAAATGTCATAAATACGTTCCAAATTATTGAATATACAAACATGAAATTTTGAATGAATTATAAAAAGTGCCAATTTTTGGAGACATGGGGGAGATTTGCAACTAGTTGATTATTAATTGAAGAGACCTAATATTAAGAAATCTCATGAAATGCTGATAAAATAGGGCAAGAGGGGAGAACAGTCAAAATTTGCCGTTAAATGATTTAGTTTCAAATATCTAGAGTTTCTTGTCGAAAAGAAGACTGAAAATCTCCAAAGGATTAGTTGTGAATTTATTTTTGAGAAGAATAATATCTTTCATCATAGCTTTAACATTTTATCAACTCATAATCTTTGAGGCATATGGACGGGATTTAACTCAAGTGGAGATGGTAGAAAAAGAAGCAAAAATCTCTGACTGTGATACTAATGAGCCTGCTTGTACTGATTCAACTGATTTAACTTGTGAAGTGAGACGTGGAATAGCTGTGCAAACATGTCAGCAGGAAGTTGAGGGGCAGTATAATGTCTATCAATCTACAGGTGTATCAGTTGAAAATGAAATCGCGTCCCTCATAGACCCTTCATCATCAGGTAAAGAAGCAAATAATAAAATATGGGCTTTTATCTTGCAAACATTATATATGATGGTAATTGGTGTATCAGGGGCAATAATTGTAGCTGAATGCCAAGGAAATTTCTTGAGTTATTCTGGAGTTATCTATGGATTAGCGGCAACATATTTTCTGATTGATATGCTCGTCAATTGGGGGAAGTATGACAAGAAATCAAGAGCACAACTTCAAGTTACTTTAGGGGATCAACTTGAAAAACAAATTGGGGATTTAAAGGGAGCAAAAATTCAGGCAGAATCAGCAAAAGGAGACGCTGAAGACCGAGCTAAATTATACAATAACTTGGGGTGGGCGTTTACAACAGCGATGGGGGTAGCTATTGCTGAATCTACTGCAGTTGCAGCAAGTTTGGGTATTAGTGAAGGTCTTAGTCTCTGCGTGCCAGCTGCTCAAAATAATCCAAATAAAAATAGTGATCCAATAAATCAGTTAGAGCTTCAATTACTTGCAATTAATTCGGTATTGAATGAACCAAATGCAAATTTTGAAATGTATTTGGAAAAGCTAATGTTTTATTCTGGAAAAAGTTATTCTTCAGTGAGAAATAATGAAAAACAAGAAGGATATAAACTTGCAAAAATGCTTTTTAATAAATTGTTTACTCCTGTCTATGCAAATGACGAAGCAACAGGCAATTTATTGGGAGCTGGGACGATTGCGACAGGTGTTTTTACTGCTGGTTATTCGAACGCTATAGCTGCTATATTAGGTAAATTTCTAAAGCCGGTTTTTGAAAAAGTGGGTATTAGCTTCTTGGGAGATGGAAAAGCGATTATTACACCCCAAGCAAGAGCAGTGTTATTTGCAACTACTGCAGGTATCTCTTTTTTAATTGAAAACGAACACAACAAGATTGTAAAAGAGTACAAAAAAAGAATTAATGACTATGACACTTTGACTTCTGATCTCGATAAAATCAAGCAAGGTGCACCAAGCACCCAAACTGAAGATGATGGGACCGACCCTCGAATTAACCCAAATGAAGGAATTGATCTACCTGATACAACTATTGTCTCTGCAGTACCAGGATCAGTTTATACTAATCTTAATGTCACTCAAGATTGTTATACTGGAACTGGAAATAATATAAAAATTGACCCCAAATGTACTAACCCATATAAAAATACCTATACAACTCATGATGAGACAAAAGATATACTCGGTAAAGATGTCGCTGGAGTTGGAACGACTTGGGCAGAAATGCTTAACTCTGATACTACAAATCTCGCCGGAAATAGACCAACAACTCCAGAGGTTGATGTTGAAGCAGCTAAACAAAGTGCCGCAAAGCTTAAGAAATTAAGCGACAAAATGAAAGAAGATATTATTAAAGACAAACCTAATAGTGATGCTGCAAAATCTTTTGCCAATGAGAAAGCACAAGGAGTGAAGTTGTCTGAAGATTTTAGGAAAGCAGCTTTAAGTAGTATAGGCAAACTTTCCCCCAAAGATAGAGCTCAACTTGCTTCGGTATTGAAAAATGCATCTGGTATAACTGATAGCAAAATAGAAGATAAACTCGATAAAATATCTAAAGATGCGAAAGAAAAACTCGGCTATACTTCAGGAGGACTCAAACAAGGAGCTGGAAATGGAAAAATTTCATTCGGGAAAAATAAAAAATACGATTTCAACTCCATTAAATCCGCTTCAAAATCAACCACTCCAATCAATGATAAATTTAAAGATGAAAACGATTATGTCGTTAACGATATCAATGACGATAAATTAAAACCCATCTGGGAAATTGTCTCAGGCAGGTATTGGCGCTCTGTGATTCCGATTGTTTTAGAGAAAGAAGAATAAAAAACTAATATTTTCTAAACAGTTATGATTCCAAGAGTTTATGTCAAAAAAAGTAATGACTTGTTATGTTTCGGTGCACTGTTAAAGAGATTGTATTTGACACGACAGTATAGACAACCTATGTTCACTAAACATTTTTTCTAAAGTTTAAAAAGGTGTTTTAATCGTGAACCGATCTTTATTTTATGGAATTTTATTTTTTTGTGTATTCAATATCACATTCGCCGAAAATAACCATGAGCATCTCACCCCATCAATATCAAAATTATGTGAAAATAAATTATCCTTTTCAAGTAAAGATCTTCTATTAGATCTGACCAAAAAAGATGAGCACGGTCTAGGAAAAGGGGCAAAATACGCAATTAAGGCATTTGATAAATGGAGTGGTATTTCAGAGGTAAACAAAATACTTTCCTATTACAGAGAAAATCAATTAATTAGACCAGACAACTTCTGGGAAATGGCTCTTGTTGCCAATAAAGTTTCACCAGAAGTTTTTGAAATACCTGAGATCTATGGGCCAAATGTCCGCCCAAAAGAGTTCCAAGAAAATAGACTCACTAATATCCCTCAAGAAGGGCCTGCGATTTTAGACGGAAATCACATAAGTGGATTTAGAGAGGCCATTGTAACGGCCTACGCCGCCGTCTATGGGGCCGGTAGAAAAGATCTTAAAATTCTTGGTAATGAAATTCTTCATTACATCTTCCCTGAAATTAAAGACCAAGTCCTGGCCCTAAAAATAATCGGCCCTTCAAACGCTGAAACAAGAGCGCATAATGCCCATATAATGGAAGAGGCAAAACAATGGCTCAAAGATGGCCATGTCATTATGAGATATAGTGCCGGAACCGTTTCAAGGCTTACTTCAAACTTATCTCCTAGAGACTCCAAGGGAAACCTTTTAGAAATCGATACCCATGGTAGAATTATTGAAAAAAATGTTTCTATCTTAAAAAAAATAAATCATCTCGGAATCTTTGATCCTGAATGGAATGCTAGGCAAGGACAACTTATTTTAGACGCTCCAGAAGAAACTAAAATCATTCCCATTTATTCCCTTGGTAGAAATTCTAATGCTTTTTATTCTTATGGTATTTTGAATCCATTACTTAGAAAACTCCATCTTCCTGAAAATCTACTTGGGCTGGCCAGTCTTCCTAAGGAGTATTTAAAAAAAAGAAATACGACAGTTTCTCTTATATTAGGTACTCCAATTTCGGCCAAAAAATTTAAAGGAATGGGCCCACAGAAAGTTATTAACTATCTTTATACCAAAACATACCTGCATGCTCCTCAGAAAAAATTTGATTTAAATACGCAAAGAATGAAGAATCCATTCAAAAAATGGTCGACTCAACTCAAACAAAGAAAAAGAATTCTTCCTCCTTTAGACCATAATGTTTTAAGTAGTGAGTTTGATAGACTAATGGATATGAACGTCAAAATTTATGCTCAAAAAAAAGGGTTTGTTTCAACTATTGTTAGAGGAAAAGATCTTACGCCTGAATTCATGTATCAATTGGGACTTTTTAGAAATCATGCATTTCAAACAGTCAATGAGGGGAGTAAGAACGTCTCAGATATTGATGAGTTCGATCAAGAATATTTCCAACAAATTATTTGGGACATTGAAAAAAAACAACCAGCAGCAGTTTCAAGGTTAGTTAATACAAGTGAGTTTATTGAAAGAGGCGAACAGTACTATACCATGAAACTCTTTGGAATTGATCCCAAACTTCATGAATATTTACCAGGAGATGTTCTTGACGTCGGCCGTACTGCCATTGGGATAGAGTACAGAAATGGAAAATCTTCGGTAGGTCTTTTAGATCTTAATTTTAAATCGATCGCTGCATTTTTATATGAAAATCCAAGTATTATTCACGCGGTTGGATGTGTTAGTTTTAGTAGCTCTTATTCACCTGTTGCCTTACAGATTTCAGAAAAGTTTTTAACCAGAGAGTTTGGGCCAAAAGATGTAAAAATAAAAAGCTTTGTTCACCCTCCTAACCCTTATACAAAAACTTTTAAGTATCTCTCTTCAGAAGTCATTAACGAATATATTGATGGAGAGATAAACGGTCTTTCTGAAAAGTTAGAAAAGCTTCATCCCTATTCAGATACAATCAAACACATCCAATTGACCCAACCAAATATTAAACCTGAACTTGTTTATCCACCTTCTTTAGTTAGGCCATATATTGTTAAATTTAATACAGATATTGTAGCTGCAAGCATGGATAAAAGTTTTGGTTCGCTTGATTTTCTGGTTTTAACTGATCTTCGAACTTTTACTGATAAAGATTGGAAAAAGCTTTTTGGCCCAGATAAAAGTGTTGATGATTATAGAATTTGGCAAAAGTCATATCTAAGTAATTAAGTAAAGAATATTAACTTTGTACTTTAATGAAAATCTGTATTTGCTCATAGAAATACTGAATAATTTTCAAACTGTTTTGGGTTTATGTTTGGATGATTATGGTCTTGTTAGAAAATTGTTTTTATTTAGAGATGTCGTTTAAAATCATCTGAAATATATTTTTTAAATATTAGACTCATGAAAACTTTAAAAAGGGAGTTTTCATGAAGTTATTATTTATTTTAGTTTTAAATTTAGTTTTTCCAGACGGATTTGCACAAATTTCTCCACTTAGTGATCAACAGATGAATGAAGTTTTTGGGCAGGCCATCCCTGAAGAAGCTTTCAAATTATTTGAAGATCTCATCGACTACGTTAATCAAGCTGATAGTAATGATGAAGTCGATCCAATTGAGCTAAGTTTAGTTGATTTTAATTTATTAGAACCTCTTTTTGGTGAGCTTCTCGAGTATAGTTACAATATTGAGGGAATTCATTTCAGTGAAAATAGTAATACAAGTGTATCCATTAATGGTGTAGAGATACCTTTCATTCGCATTGCTGATCGGATCGATCGTATAGAATACAGAAACATTAGGCCCTATGGGGCACAAGAGAGCTTTGGAAGCTTATACATTTCAGATATACAATTAAAAAGTTTTCAGATCAATTTTTGGACAAGAGATTAGGCATTTCCAAATTCTTCTAAAAACCTCTCTGCCTTAATCGCTGCCTGGCAACCAGATCCTGCTGCTGTTATGGCCTGACGATAATAGGGGTCCTGAACATCTCCACATGCGAAGACCCCACTCACACTTGTTTCTGGGCCATTTGATGTTACGATGAACCCGTGTTCATCCGTTTTAAGTTGAGCGTTTAAAAACTTAGTATTTGGGGTATGGCCAATTCCCATAAAAAGTCCATCGGCCTTAACGATTGTGTTCTCTTTTGTAAGATTGTTGAAAATATTAAGTGAGTTCACACCTTGTTCATCGGCGATGATTTCTTGAACTTCACTATTCCAAAGAACTTTAATTTTATCATTACTTAGGGCCCTGTCTTGCATAGGTTTTGAAGCTCTAAAAGAGTCTCTTCTATGTACAATCGTGACAGAATTGGCAAATTTCGTTAAAAATGTTGCTTCTTCCATAGCTGTGTCGCCACCCCCGACAACAAAGACTTCCTTACCTCTATAGAAAAAACCATCGCATGTTGCACAACCACTTACTCCTCTACCAATAAGTTCTTTTTCATTGGGAAGGCCTAAGTATTTTGCTGATGCACCAGTAGAGATGATCAATGTTTGAGCTTTATATTCATTGCCATTTTCACAAATAACATGAAATGGTCTTTTTGAGAGATCGACATTTTTTACAATTGTTTGGATAAATTCTGTGCCAAATCTTTGAGATTGTTTTTTCATATTGGTCATCAAGTCTGGCCCCATTATTCCTTCGGGGAAACCTGGAAAATTGTCAACCTCAGTAGTTGTAGTTAACTGGCCACCAGGTTCGTGCCCTTCGATAACGAGAGGACTTAAGTTTGCTCTTGAAGTATATAATGCGGCCGTGTATCCAGCAGGCCCTGAACCAATGATGATGACTTCTCTTGTTTCCATGATCAACCTCTTTTCAATTTGTAAAAATGAATGTTTTAGTCTTCTAGTTCTTCTTCTGCTTCTTCTTCAATAGGTTCAGGCTCTACATATGCCTGAGATTTTTTGACGGCCTCTGGACGATCATCCTCTTCAGGATTCATTTCATAAAAGGCCTTAACCGACAAAAGTTCTTCAGCATGGGGTGCTTCTCTTGTCGTTTTGAATTTTTCTCCAGTGATGGAGCACTCATAGAAATAAAATTGCTTTTTTTCTCTTCTTTTTGCCACGTGTACCTCAAAAATGATTTTTATCTTTTTACACGGCTTTTTGTATAGATTCAACCTTTTCCGCTTTGTGCTAAAGTAAAAGCAATAATTTCCCATTCAAAATGCTCAAACATCAATAAATGCTATGTGTTATAATTGAGTAATGAGAGAATTCTACTCAAAAGGATTTGTATTGAGTTTTGCAAAAGCAAATATGTTTTGCTTTTTAATCTTTTTTAATTTCTCAACTGTCTTTGCAAAAACATTAAATGGGAAGATTTCAGATATTAGTTCAAGCCGTCAGACAATGATTCTTGAATTAGGTAGGGTTGATGGGATTCAAAAAGGAGAGTATGGAAAATTTTATAAGATGTTAAGAATAAAACTATCTCCAAATTCTAAGACATTGAGTGGATCAGGAAAAAGTTCTTTAACTGATGATGAAGATTTTGATACAGATTCGCCAGTAGAAATAACTAAGGATTACAGAATTTATAATAAGGATCCAAAGCGTTGGACAAATCATCCTTATATTAAAAATGCCATGATCGCTGAGTGTGTTAAAGTTTTTGATAAGACTTCAATTTGGCGAGTTGCTAATGATAATGTGATACCAGATGACATAAGAAAGGGTGAAATTCTTCAAATTTTTGAGAGGGGAACGAACTTGGCCGGTAGAGATAAATATCGAAAAAGGCACCGTAAAATTTATCAAAGAAATAAGACCGATTTAGGGGATATACTGATTGAAAAAGAAATTGGAATGCCTGAAGATATGATTGTTAGAAAAAATAATTTAATAGCAACAGATGAAGTCTCCCCAGAAAATTACAACCAATATAGAGATATTGAAGTAACTGAAGTACAAGAACTTAAGGAACAAAATATTTCAGGGATAGATGATTATGGGGAGATTGACAAGGATGGATTAGGCAAAGAAGTTAGCAGAAATGATCTTTTTGTAGATGATGAACTGAGTGATGTTGATGATAAGCAACTGGATTCAGAGTATAATCAACGACTATTTGAAAAACAAATCGAAGGACAAGAGAATAAAATTAATGGTCTCGAATATGGCCTTATTGGTCTATATGAAGAAGAAAGACGTGATGAAAATATTAAAGAACTTAAAAAAAATCTCTCAGCTATGACAACATTTGACCAATATGTTGCCTATAAGAAAAAAAAGATCACAGTTGATCCTCAGGCAATTGCAAAAGTTAAAAATGATCCAGAGCTTTGGTCTTCTGAGTTTAATGATTATGAACTTAGAAAATATTTTGTACGTACCGGGATATTAAATGAAATTAAAAGAAGACAATTTGCCTTACAAAATAGAATGTCTAATGAGTTCTTTTTCCGACTAGGTAGAAACATTGCACCAAATTCACCAACTTCTGAGGAAGTTGATGCTGGTTTTGGAACAGCCTTTATGGCCGGTTATGAGTTCCACCTTATGAGGGCCACTCGTTCAATGGATAAATGGACACTACAATTTTCTTTAGAATCAGCAGTTAATTATTATTTGCTAGATGTTGTAAATGTACAATCCAATGAGTTTTTATTATCTGCTTTTGTAAACTATTATTTTTGGAATTTACCTTCTGCTGTTGACGAAATGGCCTGGTTTGTTGGTCTTGGAATTAAAAATGGAAACTCAACAGTGAGTGGACAGGAATTAAGTGCCGATTACAGCTTTCTTGTTCTTACTATCCCAAGTGCTCAAATTGGCGTGAAATTTCGTTTTAAGGGCGGGGATGAGCTAGATGAGCTCTTTAAATTTGGTTTTGGCCTCCATTTGATGGCCAGTTATGATGTGGTAGAAATGCGCGCTAATGAAGTAATGGCAGAAAATATTGAAAACTCAACTCGAGTTGCCGATACTAAAGTACATGTTGGGTTTAGTGTATATTTTTAAAAGCTTAAGATTAGCAAAAAGGAACTAGGGATGGACAGGCCTGCTAATGAAAAAAAACAAAACACAGTAATTCTAAATGGATTATTATATGCTGTACTAAGTAGTTTAATACTCTATCTTTTACCACAAATTAGTTTTTCGCTCGAACTTGATGAAAAGCTAACAGTTAGATTTTTGGATATTTCAGAATCTAAAAAGACTGTTTTACTTAATAGAGGAATTGAAGATGGACTGGTTGAAGGTGACCATGCCAAATTCTTTTTGACAACAGGAATATTGGCCAGAGGTGTAGTGGTAAAAGTTTCACCCTCAAGATCAATTTGGTCACTTTATAGGGTTGTGGATCCTAATGAAATTTCTCAAGAAAAAGTTGTCAATATCAAAATAACTTCACCTGTTAAAATTACTGAAGATCCTACTAAAACACTCAACAAGGATGCAAATCCACTTGGAGAATCCTTACCAGGAATGTCTAAGGAAGAAGTTGCTGCTATGATGAATGATGGTGCTCCAATTGTTATGAGTAGTGGAATGATGACTGATGCCTCTTTAGAGATCTATGGCCATTTGGGACTCCAGTTTTTTGGAGCTGAATCTGATTATGATAATTTTTCTAGAGCAGATGGTGAAAGTGGTAGTTTGACATTTGTAAATTTAACAGGTGGTATTGAAAAATATTTTGAAACCAAAGATTTTTATCGTTCTATTTCCATAGATCTATACTTCCAAAAAACTATTCAAGAGATGTATTTTTTTGAAGGGGATAAGATTAATATATCTACACTCGAATTAGGAGCTGGTCTAAGTTACCATTTTTTTAATGATGCGTTTTCTTTCGGTAGACCAATCCTTTATTTTAGAGGCTCTGTAGGTAGAGGAAATGGTGATGAAACCTTTTCTTCTTCACTTAATAATATCGAAAGGGATGCCAATTACCCTGAAGATTACTTAGCACTAAGTTTTGGAATAGGGGCAAAATATTATCTAGCAAGCGGTTGGGGCGCTCGTGCTTTTTTTGATTATTATAGGAGAGGAGAGGCCATTGATGATTCAGTCGAGGAATATACCTACGAAAAGTATGTACAAGGATTTAGATGGCAAATCGGAGTATCTTATAGGTTTTAATTTTATTCGCATTTAAAAATTTTTTCTCATATCATCACCTCCATCTCTCCAACCTGGCCAACCATAGCAAACATATCCATTGTTTGTACAAGAGCTTCCGACTGTAGGTTCACTCCCGCATGAAGGAACAGGCCAGCGAATTCCATAGGACTGTTGTAAATCAAGTTGGCCTTGTTGAATGTTTAGTGTTGTAATATATTTCCATTTTGGACATGGATCTCCATATCTAATTCCACCAATTTTTTCATGCCAATGCATTGCTTGACATGTCCATGTGGAATTTGTTGGATTTTTTAAACTAGCTGTTCCAGGTATAGTCATAAGTGCATTGTTTAGCCAAGTATCGTCTATAAATGGCAGATTTTCTATTCGAAGTGAAGATGCAATATTTGTACAATTTGGACCACCATAAAAATTTATATTCACTGGAAGATCATCAAATGAGATGGAAGTGTTAAATTCAACTTTCTTACAACCATAATAAGCAATATTGCATCTTTCAGTACACTGACTATCACATGCTGGAACGCAAGTTGGAGTGCAATCAACTGGGCCAGTACAGTTTGCACCAGTCATACTATGAGAAAAATCGCCCGAATTATGTCCAAAAGAGTCAAAGGACAATAGTATTATGACAAATACTAGAGTAAAACAAATGCTCAAATTTGATTTATTTAGATTCAATTTTATTAAGTCTCCATTGGATTTCATCAATCTTTCTGGAATTATCATCAATTTGCTTTTGCTGCTCTTTAATTGCTTCAACTAATGCGCCTATAAGTCCTAAGTAATTTACTGTTAGTACACCTTTTTCATTTTCAATAACTAACTCTGGATAAACTTTTCTTACTTCCTGTGCGATTACTCCCATACTAGGTTCATCACCATCTTTCCAATTGAATTTTACTCCCCTGATTTTCATCAAGGCCTCAACTGCATTTTTTATAGGTCTGATATCAGTTTTTAAACTTTCATCAGATGTTGCTTGTATTAAACGACCAGTAATGATTCCAAGTGAAGGAGCAGAACCAGTTACGCTAATATTTCCGTTAGTTACACTTAAACTATTGTTATTAATACCTACAGCTCCATCGATAGAGACATTTCCACCAGATATGAACACGCTATCATTTACTGTTAATGTTTTATTAACCGTGAGCGTTTTTTCGATGGTGGCGTCTTTGTTTACCAGTAGACTTGCAGTTACAGCAAACTTTTCGGTATCGACATCTTGAAAGTTTGTCGTAATATTTCCGGCATCTAGATATAAACCGTATACGAAAGAAGAATACTTACTCCCTCCAGCAGAAAGGTCAGCTAGATTTCCTCCAATTCCGAAGCTACTGCTTGCATCGTTAAATGCATAAATTGATCCACTTGCACCTAGGTGGGCATTTACACCATTTGTTCCGTAAATGTAGAAACTATCTCCACCAGGTATCATTGCTCCGATCTGGGTAGTTCCCCCACAATTAGTAGCTGAACACCATCCGATTCCTACAACAGCGTTTGCTGGCACACCCCAAGCATTTCCATCCTCAAGCATTTTTCCATATTCACCAAAACCTATCATCATTGAAGGATCAAAATTAGTATAAAGATTTCCAGAAGCTGAAAGGCCAACAGGCGTACCATTGCTCCCATAAAGATTAAATACTCGCCCAGCACCACCTGGCATAGCAACACCAAAGTGAGTTGTAGATCCAGGAGCAGAACACCATCCAGTTGAACCTGTGTCACACCACCCTATGGCAAAAATATCTTCTAGAGGCATACCTTTTTTTGTTGCATAGGCAATCATATCGGAATATTCACCTATTCCAATAGTGATATCATTTCCTGTTCCTGTTGTATGGCTTCCTCCTCCCGCATATAAGTTACCAGCACTAGTGAGTTGAGGAGCAGTTAACGAGTTTACAGTCACCATGGTAACATCTAACATCTCAATACCACCCAATTTGAAGCTAAGATTAGGTATGATGCTGTTTCCTTCAGAGATTGATTCTATGGCCCAAACTCCCGTTGCAGCTCGATCAAAATTACCTGTACTAGCATAATCCGAGGCAAGATATAATCCTGCGTTTGCTTGGCCACTAGATGACTCACCATTTCGGGAAATCACCAAAGTGGCCGTGTCACTTTCTTTGTGGACATGCAGTGATTCATTTTGCCCAGGTTTGGCAGTTCCAATTCCAATAACTCCACCCTGGTAATACGCACCCAAGTATCCATTTGTATATTGAAATACACTATTAGAACTTATCGCACTGGCGACACATGTTGATATATTGTTACTTGAGTCTAGCCTGGCCGTTAGCGTGATGAATTTGTAAAATTCCTTTGTTCCAAATGATTGCGCAGTTCTTTCTAACTGCAAATAATACTTAAGATGCACCAAAGAATCAGTTGATCCTGTGTTATTAAAAAGTACATGCTTCTTAACCATTCCCATTTTTTTTAAAATAAATTTTGAAGTTTTAAATTCTTGTCCAGAATAATATCTTGGGGGACTTGTGTTTAGAAGAACTGGGGTACCTGAACTATTGTCAACCTTATATAAGGCACTAACTTCGGCCAGACTTGAGGTATCCTCAAGCTCATCCATACTATCGGTAGGACCTAGTTGACTTGACTGAAGAGAAATAACACTTAGATTACTACTGCATACATCTTCATCTGAAAGAAAGCTAATTACTTCCCCGATAAGACCTGCTGCTTCTGTATTTTGCACAACACTATTGCTTGATTTTTGGGCCTGATTAACTACTGATGTAACTATCATACCAATTGAAGTGGCAATGCCCATCGCAATCATAACCTCAACGAGGCTAAAGCCTTTTTTATTTTTAGGAATCAATTGCTGTTTTTGTTTTTCCATATCAATTATTATAACCTAGAGCAGTACGCAGCCAATCTCATTTTTTCGAAACAATGCAGTACTTTTGGAGATAATTCCTAAATAACTAATAGTTATGGAATTATCCTTAAGATTCATTTTTCTCAAAATGGAGAAGTCTTCTTTGTATTTTTGTTGGCAGTATTTTAAGTCGTTTTTTTCAACAAAATAACAGGAACAAACTTCTTTTGCGATAAAAGAAGTTGAGACAGTTAGGATGCCATTTTTGTTATAGTTTAATGAATATGAATTTTGCGAAAATAACAAAAAAATTAAGAGTAACTTTTTGTTCATTTTATTTCCCTCGCAAAATTCACAACAGAACGAGTAAAGTGATTTAAATCGATAGACTGATTGCGATCGTTTCCAAAACGAACTATGACCATTGATTGAGTTGGATCAATGATGAGAAGTTGACCCCAATGACCTCTGGCCGCAATGGTTTTTGATGACAAGGCCGGCCAAGGTTTAGGAATATTTTTTTCTCTAATTTCTTGATTCAGCCACCAATGATGACCTGGAATGTCATTAATATCTTGTCTCTCAGGATTTTCTTTAAAAGCTGAGACGATTTGAGTTGAAAATTTGATCCATTCATTTGAAACAATTTGTTGGTTTTCATACTGTCCATTATTTAAGAAGAGTAAACCTATTTTGGCCAAGTCTCTTGCTGTCATATATAAGTATGATGAACCGATATAAACCCCATTGCGATCAGTTTCAAATGTGACATTTGTAATACCCATAGGTTTAAAGAGCAAATCAAATGGATAGAGTGGTTTGTCATAATAGACTTTAGATAGAACAGCTGAAAGTAAATTAGTATCTCCACTAGAGTAGTACCAACGAGTACCAGGATTGGAAATGACAGGGTGTGAGAGAATAAAAGGTGTCACGCCACTTTTATTTTCTGTGTAAAGCATCGCAATAACAGAAGATTCTTTTATAGAATTTTCATAGGTTTCAGACCAATTTAGTCCAGAAGTCCATTCCAATAGATGCTTTACCTTAATATTACACTTTCTAGTATCTATGTTTGTGAAATAATTGCAAAGACTATCTGACAAGGATACTCGGCGTTCATCGATTGCAATTCCTAGTAAAATTTGAAGTATACTTTTTGATACTGACCATAAGAGATGCTTTTTAGATTGATTAAACGGGGAGTTGTAATGCTCAAAAATTATTTTATTATTCTTAATAATCAGTAGTGCATCTGATTGAAATTTTCCCCCCGAGATGTAATTGCTTAAGGGATCACTTTTTGCAAAAAGGAGATGAGGCAATATTAAAATAATAAAGAATAGTTTTTTCATTCTAAAATTCTAATAAAAAATCTTTTATGTTGCCAAATCTTTGTTATCATATACCTATGATTATTTTATGGAAACGTAGGAAATTATCCAAAGGTTATTCTGTAGCGGAAGTTTCAGTCGCCCTTGCTGTTGTAGCAGCAGTTGCTATCGCTGCAATCAAGATTGTCGGAGAAAAATACACAGGTAAGACCGGTCGTGCCGACAAGATTATCACAACGACGGTCAGGTATATGAGAGATCAATTGCAGCATCCACAGTCATGTAAAATTACTTTTGGTGGAGTAAAAATCAAGGGAAGCACCAAAAGTTTCGAAGCAATTATGACCCAAAATGGTGTTGCCCAGTTTCGAGCTGGTAATAAAATTTCAAATAACCATAGGCTTGAATATATTCAATTGCGATATATCGATACTTTATTAGATGGAAGAGAAGCCTATATGCTTAAAATACTTTTTAAATATACAAAAAAAGTTAATTCAGACTTAGATTTTGTTTACAGAACTATAGTTTATGCTCAAACAGACAATCAGGGAAAAGTTAGTGCTTGTAATTTAGGACAAGCAATGGCGATTTGAGGAGTATATGGAAAATAATCAACATCATCCTAGGAAGGTATTATTAATCAATCCAAAATTTCAATATAGTATAATTAGATTTATGTTTATTCTTATGATTTTGGTCATCATCATTTTCACTCTCATAGGAACTTGGCAATTTCGTCCACTTCTTACTGAACTACAAAACCTAGACTTAGATCAAACTCACCCTATATCAACTGCCTTAGAGAGATTTTATTTTATGATTGGTCTTTCTTTTGGACTGGGAACCCTGGCCTTTAGTTGTATCTTTTTCGTCGCCGGCCTTATTATTTCACATAAGATTGCAGGCCCTCTGTTTAATCTTAAGCGTCATTTGAAAGAAATTCGCGAGAGTGGTGAGTATAAAGAAGTTAAGTTTAGGAAAAAAGACTATTTTCATGACCTTCAGGACGAGATAAACGAATTTATTTCGCATATAAAAAAATAATCCTCTACTTCAAATAATAATTTCATCTCCTTATATTGACTTGACCCAGAAATTGAACTAGAAAGTGAGAATTCAATTTTTAAATATGAGGAGAATAGTCCATGATTAAAATTAGGCTAGCACGCGGAGGAAGAATCCATAAACCTATTTATACTATCGTTGCTGCAGATGCTAGATCGCCAAGAGATGGGAAATTTCTTGAGAGACTAGGTCAATATAATCCTAATAGTGAAAACGCACTTGTAGATATTAAGGTTGACAAGATTAAAGCATGGGTTGAAAAAGGTGCTGTCCTTTCAAGTACAGTAAATTCATTGTTCAAAAAAAATGATATTCAACTTTCATAATTGAGCAAATCCAACTATACTAATTTTTAGATAATGTTTATTTTTGAATAGCAAGTGAGAGAGGTTGAAGAGATGAGCGAACTACAGGATTTGATTAAATATGTAAGTAAAGCACTTGTTGATATGCCTGAAGAGGTTGAGGTGCGTGAAGTTAACGGTGAACAAACTACTGTCATCGAACTTAAGGTTGATAAGTCTGATCTAGGTAAAGTAATTGGGAAACAAGGACGAACTGCTCGCGCTCTTCGTACAATTCTAAATGCCGCGTCTACAAAATTGAAAAAGAGATCAGTCCTAGAGATTATTGAGTAATTCTATTTCGATTTATTTTCAGATAGATAAAAAAGGATCCTAAAGAGGATCCTTTTTTTTTATTTCTCATTATTTCTTGAGAAATTGTCACTAACCTATTAATATTATAAATATATGCTGATCAGTAATCAAACGTGTTTGTTGTATCTAGCATAAAAAAACTTTATAATAAATTTAATTTATCTTGTTATAAGAGGGCATATGGATTGTTCAAAGTATAAAATACTCATCGTAGATGACGAAGTTGATCTGGGCGAACTCTGTGTGGATTCATTTGAAATGGAAGGTTTTCAAGTAAAATACTTCTCTTCAAGTGTTGAGGCCATGGAGCATTTGAATAGTAATAATGAAGTTTATGATGTCATTATTAGTGATGAAAATATGCCAGAGGTTAGTGGCCGAGACCTCTTGAAAGAGCTAGCTCAAAAAAATAAATTACAAAACACACTTTTCTATCTATCCACTGGAGACATCGAACTCAAAGAAGAAGAAATTGATGGACTCGGCGGAGCTGGACTTCTCGTCAAACCTTATGACCTTGATGAAACCGTTGAAAAAATAAAAACTGGCCTTTTAAACAAAGTGGGCCAAATTTAGTTTTCTTTTTCATCCTTATGTTCAATTTGGTCTTCCCTAAGTCCCTTTTTGAAATTTGTAAGAGACTTACCTAGAGCACTACCTAACTCTGGTAGTCTTTTTCCTCCAAAAACTAAAATTACGATGGCCAGCAATACAATTGCCTCTCCCATTCCAAGTCCAAACATCGATCCCTCCACTTAAAATAAAAAAACAACTCTAATATATTCTCTGTAAGGGCATTGTGTATTTACCCGGTGCATATTCAGTAAAACGCTGCATTTTAAGCTCGCTATATTTTTTGCTACTTATAGATCTACTTGCAAAGGGATAAATAGATATCCCACCTCTGGGAGTAAATTCTCCAATAACTTCAAGATATTTTGGTTTCATTAATTTAAATAGGTCATCACATATCTTTTGGACACAGTCTTCATGGAAATCTCCATGATTTCTGAAACTGAACAAATAAAGCTTTAATGATTTAGATTCAACCATTTTTTTATCTGCAATATAATTAATATAAATTCGAGCAAAATCAGGTTGATTCGTCTTTGGACATAATGAAGTAAACTCACTACATAAAAAACTTGTCCAGGCATCAACCCCCGGGTTCTTATTATCAAAGGCCTCTAATAAATCAGGAGAGTAGTTGGTTGGATAAATTGTAGAGTGCTTACCAAGTGAGAAATTAACCAACTCCTTTTTCGATCTACCACTTTTTGTCTTAGATTTTTTACTTACCATTTGTTTTTAACCCTTGTATAAAGTTTGTTGTTAGATCCATTTGAGCAACAATATAAACGCATTGCACCCATAAAACAAGGGCCTAGGATAGACTTATGCATCCAGAAATTCTAAAAGTTGTACTCATCCAATTAGGTTCTCCCAAAGATCCAAGTATTTCATCTGTTAGACATTATTTAAAAGAGTTTTTAGGTGATCCTAGAGTTGTCGATATAAATCCATTGGCCTGGAAAATCATATTAAATTTATTTGTATTGCCCTTTCGACCAAAACGATCTGCCGCTCTTTATGCAAATATTTGGAAAAACAATAGCTTTCCCCTTATCGAGTATACAAAAGATTTTTCTTCAAAACTAAGAAAAGAATTTGAAAAAACAAATATTGAAATCGATTACTGTTTCGCTCTTTCAAATCCTCGTCCTGAAGAAATTTTTGAAAATTGGGAAAAAGATAGACAGGCCGGTAAAAATGTTGCCCAAAAAGTTATTTTCATACCCATGTTTCCACAATACTCTGAAAGTACAATCGGTAGTGTGATTGACTTCATTGGAAACGTTTTTCGCAAAATGGTGACAATCCCTAGGTATGAAGTCATAGATCATTTTCACAATTCTAAGGCCTTTATTGATGGATCAATTAGACAAATCGAACAATATATTCAAGGCGCAACCTTGGAAGGGAAAAATATTGATCATCTCATCATCTCTTTTCATGGAATTCCAAAACGCAGAGTTGTCATAAAAAAAGATCCATATTACAAACATTGTTTTGAAACATTTTGGCTTATAAAAAATAAAATAGTTCAACTTCCCCAAGATAAAATTACAATGACATTCCAGTCACGTTTCGGCAGTGAAGAATGGTTAACTCCCTATACCGAAAACAAAGTCATTGAAATTATAAAACAAGGTGATAAAAATATTGCAGTTTATTGCCCAAGCTTTGTTGCCGATTGCTTAGAGACGATTGATGAAATAGGAAGAGAACTTAACGAAGAAGCAAATCATCATGGAGGAAATATATTTCCCATTCCATGTCTCAACGATGATGACTTATGGGCCAAAGATTTTGCTGAATATATTAAAGCAAATATTAGTAATAAACCAATTCAAGATTATAACTATTTTCTAACACAAGAGAAGGCAAATACAATGAAAGAACCAAAACTAGAAAAAATTCCCCTTTCTAACGAAGCAAAATCAACTTTCAAAATTATATTTCTAACTTTATTTTTAGATTTAGTTGGATTTTCAATAATCTTTCCACTATTTCCGGCGTTAGCAAAATATTATCTAGAAAATGATGGGGAAAACTTCTTTTTAAATTTTATATTTAATACAATCACATCATTTACTTCGAATGGGGGAGCGATGAATGTCAATTCAATTGTCCTTTTTGGAGGAGCTCTTGGTGCAATTTATTCATTTCTACAATTCATAGCGGCCCCAATTTGGGGAACTATTTCAGATAGAATTGGTCGTAGACCTGTTCTGATTATTTCTGTGGCCGGTTTGGCCCTAAGTTATCTCCTTTGGTTTTTTTCAGGATCATTCACTCTTTTAATCTTGGCCAGATTTATTGGTGGAATTATGGGCGGAAATATTTCCACGGCCACTGCAGTTGTGGCCGACGTTACAGATAACTCAAATCGTTCTAAAGGAATGGCCATTATAGGTATTTCATTTGCACTTGGCTTTATTATTGGGCCGGCCATGGGGGGAATTTTCTCTTTAATTGATTTAACAAAACATTTACCTAGCTTTAGTCATTGGGGAGTTAATCCATTTTCAATGCCAGCTTTAATTGCTTTTTTACTTTCAGCATTCAATGTTATTTATATTTTAAAAAAATTCAAAGAAACTTTACCTGCAGATAAAAGAGGTAACAGTGAGGCCCAACGAAGTATTAACCCAATTAAGCTTTTTGCCCCTCTACCTTATCAGGGTGTGAACATTACGAACATTTCATATTTTCTTTTTTTAATGGCCTTTTCTGGAATGGAGTTCACTTTAACTTTTCTTGCAGTTGAAAGACTAAGTTACACATCAATGGAAAATGCATACATGTTCATTTTCATTGGTGTAATCATTGCACTAGTTCAAGGTGGATTTGTTAGAAGAAAAGCAAATGACATTGGGGAAAAGAAAGTTTCAATTATGGGACTATTTCTCCTGATACCAGGATTGATATTAATTGCTTTCGCACACAATTCATTTCTTTTATATTCAGGGCTCTTTTTTCTAGCGATTGGTTCATCAATGGCCATCCCTTGTCTTACTTCACTTGTATCAATGTATACCCCGGCCATTGAACAAGGAAAAAGCATTGGTATATTTCGCTCCCTAGGCGCACTATCAAGAGTTTTTGGTCCTATAATAGCATCACTTGTATACTGGAATTTTGGAGGACATGCTCCCTACATTTATGGGGCCATTTTTTTAATTATCCCAATCTTAATGCTGTCTAGACTTCCTAAAGTAAATTCAGCAGCATAGGATTCCAGGCCTAAAAAATATTTGGACATTTTCTGTTTGTTTTTCTCAATTTTTTTTTTGATTTAACCGATTAGTCCGGTATGGAAATGGAAAAATTTGAGAAGACAGTTCAAAAAGGAGCAAGTCTATTTAATAGATTGACCTACTTGCAAACTTTTCATCTTATGGGTGCATGTGGGTATTTGTCCTGGCATTGGGTGTATCAAGGGCTTCTTGAAAGTGATTATGACTATTTATGGTTTCGTGTTGCGATTTTCTTGCTGATGTGGGGACTTGTTATCTCTAGCTTAATTTTTAAAAAAATGAATGAGTTTCTAGAGTTGACGATGTTTCTTATTCTCTGTGCCGTGTTTGCTATTGATTTATTAGTAATGTGTAGACTTAATCCAGGCTCTGTCTACCAGACATTTGGTATGTATATTCTGTTAAGTATTATGATTATCTCTGTAAAAAGAAATTCCTATATATATTCTTTTGCAGTTTTTTCTCTTCTACTTGTACTTCTTTCTCAATTACACGAACCATATCTTGCTGGAAATGTTTATTTCCATATGGTTGGACTAGGAACAATTATATTTTTTGGAGTTTTTTTCCAGCTAGAGAAAAACCGATACTATGAAAAAGCAAAGAAAGAAAGATATATGTATATGCAAGTTGAAAACGTATCTCATATTGGAGGATGGCATTTAGACTTTGAAAGTGGAAAATTTTGGCCAAGTTATCAATTACAAAAAATACTTAGATTAAAATCGAAAGAAGAAGCATTCAGCCTAATTGATTTAAAACCAATTCTTGGAGAATCAAATTACAACGATTTGGTTAAAAACATAAAAAAACTTAGAGATGAACTCAAAACTTTTGAAGACGAAATTCAGGTTAAAAATTCAAATGGTTTGATTGATTATTATAAAATTGTAGCTAGGCCTTTTAAAGTTGAAGAATTAAAAGCTGAAAGTGCAATAGGTACTTTCCAAGATGTAACAGTTCTAAAGCAATTAGAAAATGAGTTGAATGAAGAAAAGGAAAAAGCTCTACTTCACTCAAAACTTTCTTCAGTAGGGAGACTCGCTTCAGGTATGGCCCATGAGATTAATAATCCTCTGACAGTGATCAAAAATCTCTCAAGAAGACTCCTAAGAGAAGAGACGGATTCAAGAAAGGTAACTCTCTTAGAAAAAAATATTCGATCTGTTGACCGGGTTGCAGAAATTGTTCAAAAACTTAAGAGTATTTCTTCTACAGATTTAAAAGAAGGATTTGTAGCAACTGACATATGTGAATTACTAGAAAATACACTTGTAGTGTTTAATTCAAATTTAAAAAAATATAATATAGAGCTGAACTATAACTTTCAAGAGATGAAATGTATTGTCAATACAAACGTTCCTTATATATCTCAAGTCATTGCAGGTCTTATAGAAAACTCCATTGAGGCCATAAAGGGCCTTGAAGAAAAATGGATACGAATTGAAATCACTGAAAGTACACATGACTATCATATTCTTTTTGTGGATAGTGGAAAAGGAATTAAAAAAGACATCCATGAATCTATAATGGAACCGTTTTTTTCAACTAAGAAAAGTGGTCATGGAACAGGTCTAGGTCTAAGTTCATCTCTGTCAATTGTTAAAGAGCATGGTGGAGATCTTTATTTAGATTCTGCACATGAAAATACTACTTTTGTACTTGTCCTGCCAAAATTGAATTTGGTATAATCTTCTCGATGCTAAAATGTATTTTTTTTATCTATTCAATTATTTTGCAAACATCTTTTATGGCGCAAGAAAAGATTTTTGATCATGAACATTTAAAGTTTCAAGAATTACTAGATAAATCAGTAGTAATAAAAGATAATCAATCCTATGTAAACTATGACACTATTAATATCAAAATGCTTGAAGATTATTTAAATGATTTAAAGACCGTTTCAAAACAAGATTTTGAAAATTGGGAAAAAAACAAAAAATTGGCCTATCTAATAAATTTATATAATGCTTCTACAATATATTTGGTAACAAAAGAAAAACCGAAGAATTCAATCAAAGAAATAGGTGGTTTTTTTTCAGGCCCTTGGAAGCTAAAATTTATTAGACTTTTCAATGAAGATGTCAATCTAGATTATATTGAGCATGAGTTAATTCGTAAAAACTTTAATGACCACAGAGTGCATTTTGTTCTAAACTGTGCTTCAATCAGTTGTCCCTCTCTGCTTAAGAAGGTTTTAACATTCTCAACTTTGAATATACAATTGGATCATGCCAAAAAACATTTTTTTTCAAACGAAAAGAAAAATTATGTCGATCTTAAAAATAAAAAAGTTTATGTTTCAAAAATATTTAAATGGTACAGAGAAGATTTTGCAAAAAATGAAGCAGAACTTCTTTCTTATTTTCAAAAAAACCTCGATCAGAAAATTCTGCCAACATTTGAAATAAAGTTTTTAGAGTATAATTGGACTCTAAATAAGATTATGAATTAGAAGACATCTCAATTTGAGACTGCATGTAATTTTGTTCGCCAACTTTATCAAGTAATCCTAATTGTGTTTCTAACCAGTCTACATGATGTTCTTCACTTTTAAGAATATCTAAAAAAAGTGATCGCGTTGCGTAATCAGCTTCATCCTCAGCTAATTTGATATACTGTTTTAAAGCTGGAACGGCCTCCATTTCAACTTCAAGATCAGACTCAATAATTTCTCTAATATTTTGTCCAATTCTGACTCGCCCCATACGTTGTACATTAGGCAATCCTTCAAGAAATAGTATTCTTTTTATTAATTCATCAGCATGCTTCATTTCGTCAATTGAGGCCTCATATTCAAGTCTACCAAGTTTGCTTAAACCCCAGTCTTGGAGCATTCTTGCATGTAAAAAATATTGATTGATTGCTGTAAGTTCCCTTGTTAACACATCATTTAAAGCATCTATTATTTTTTGATTTCCCTTCATTTCAACTCCTTTATTTGGCCGGTTATAACATAATTTATCAAAACATCAAAAAGACATTTTAAAAAAATCTACTCATTGTGGCGGGCCAAGTAGAATTGTGATATAAGTCCCCATGGCCAAAAAATTAGAAAATAAGAAAGTTGAAATTCTATCCAAAGAAGATTTAAAGAAAGGTGATTCAACTCAAAAGTCAAAAGATATTGATGCAAGATTTAAAGAAGTCGCTATTGATGGCCAGGCCATTGATCAAGAAACTCTTCAACAAGAGAAATTATCAAATGATCTGGAGATTCTGAGCTCAAAAGACCTGGCCATATACAAACCTAAAGATCTTAAAGATCCTCTCTATCAGTATTTAGAAGAAGTCTCCAAATATAAATTATTAACAATTGAGGAAGAAAAAGAACTACTTGAAAAATTAAAAAACACCGGGGACATTGAAACTGCTAAAAAATTAGTGACTGCCAACCTACGTCTTGTCGTTAAGATTGCTATGGAATATCGAAACGCTTACCAAAATGTCATGGATCTCATACAAGAAGGAAATATAGGACTCATGAAGGCCGTCTCAAAATATGACTCTTCCAAAGGGGCCAAACTTTCATATTACGCAAGCTGGTGGATTAGATCATATATACTTAAATTTATCCTCGACAATTTTAGATTAATTAAAATTGGAACTACCAACGAACAAAAAAAATTATTTTATAATTTACTTCGAGAAAAAGAACGCCTCATTGCGAGAGGGCTTGCTCCTGACACGAAGTTGATCTCTGATAGTCTTGGTGTTTCTCAGAAGGCCGTTGATCAAATGGATCAACGACTTGGTAGCTCTGGGATTGAACTAAGCATTGATACTCCTCTTAAAAATGAATCAACTTCTACAATCGGTGACATGATTCAATCAGACGAAATAGCACTTGAAGACAAAGTATCTCAGAGTCAGGATTTAAGACTTTTTAATTCTCATCTTCAAGATTTTATTGGAAAACTTAAAAAACGTGATAAAGAAATATTTGCTAAACGTTTATTGTCGGATGATCCACCTTCTCTTCAGTCTATTGCAGATAGTTATGGAATTACACGTGAGCGCGTAAGACAGATAGAGTCAAGGCTGATCCAGTCTTTAAAGAGCTATATGTCCCAGTTTTTGCGATAAATATGAGATTTTTTCATAGTGCAACACCTTGAAATCTTAAATTTATTCAAAAACACTGCTGTGCATTTGATTTGGATTCATTCTTGCATTATATCTACCGTGGAGTAAATTTTTTTATGTGTAAGTTTTTAAAATCCTTTAATTTTCACCTACACTTGTTTATAGGGTATCTATTATATTATACCCCCTTTGCTTATTCAGACATTTGGAAGGGTGAAAATGTTGAAAATATAAACAATCGTCGACAAAAAGTTTTACAATTTGACCACAAAATTCGTTTTGAAACTCAAATGTACGGTCTCAATGTAAATTCACCCATGAATGAAACGCAGGCCATGGGTGTAGCTTTTTTAGGTGGAGTCCATGCAGAATTCTCAAAACAATTACAGTTTATTTTCCAAGGTGGACTTTACTTAGAAACTGGTGCTCAGAAATCAACTCTACTCAACGAATATGCACCTGAAAAAGATTTACTACTCTATGAAGCAAGAGGAATTTTTCGACCTTTTAAATCACTTACGCTTGAGGGAGGTGCGATAAATCAAAGCTATTTGGATAGCCCCTTATTTTTAGACAAACTCGCTTTTCTTGGGACAAGGCAGAAATTAGAATTCAATTTATGGGCCAACTCAAATGTTGTACTAGACTTCACCCAACTAGTTCCTGATAACAAAACAATGGTAAATCGCATTGGAAGTATCAAAGAAGGTACTCCAAAACTTTTTATTGAAAGAATAGCACTTTCTCAAAAAATATATAAATCTCAATTAGAATTTTATGGACTCTATTTTTCATATAGAGACGTTTCTGAAGGAATTGCTGAGCAATCCAGACTTATGGGAAATACCGTTAAAGGAATAGGTGAAGATTCCTACTTCTCATATCAATATGAGGGAATAGGTTTAGGTACAAGAATTAAACAGGAATTTGGAAACTGGAGTGGGGTACTAGGGCTCGATTATATCAGAAATAATTATGCTCCTATTAATCGAGACGAATCCATTCGAACTTTTATTGGGGCCTCGTATAAACATATCGTTTTGCAAGTAGGTACCTTCAGAAATGAATCCGATGCCTCTATCGCTTATTATAATGACAAAGATTACGGGCATAGTGGAATGAAAGGAAAGTTTGGAACCTTAAGTTATCTTATTCCCTATTCTGAATTAAGTCTCAAACTTGACTATTATACAGCAACACCACTTGAAAATGCATTAGAGCGATCTAAGCAGGATGTTACGTTTATTTCAATATCGAGGAAATATGAACTTTAATGGACTATTTATCATTACATTAATTATGTTTTTAGCAGGATGTTCTAAAAACGTAGAGGATGTATCTTTCCAAAATGATAGCTCAAGCTTTACTGTCGTAAAATCTCTAAAAGCAATATCAGTTGAAACAAATATCAAGAAAGCTGATTTAAAAAATCCAAACCTTCTCACTAAAACTGTTGTTATGCTAGCATGTATGACAGATACAACTGTCAATCAAAATATTATTAAAAATCACGAGTTTTCAGTGGAGGACGAAACTGGAAAAACTTTAATCTGGGATAGAACAAATTCAGATGGATGCCTTCAATGGCAAGAAGATCACTTATTTGATTCATCCATAAAAAAATCCTATGACATTTTAGCACAAAGAATCATCACCGGGCGAGGAGCTTATAAGGGAAGTAAAACAATTGAATTGGCCTTGAACTTTGGAAAAGATGATGCAGCTCTGGCCGTAAAAGATTTAAGAGTATTCAATAAAGGTGAACTTGATTTCAGAACCAAACAAGAATTATCATCTCTAAGCACTCACAACGATTATGGACAATATAATGTAAATGATGCTTCTCTCGTGATTAGCGAAGAAGAATATTCTACGAATCGAACTGTCTTTAAACTTGATACTTTTTTTACTCTTAGTAAGACCCTTGTTGATAGCAACGGATCTAGCAAAGAAGTTAAACTCAGTGAAGGCGACTTCACTGTAGATGCTTATCTTATCGAAAAAAACCGAACATCTAATAAAGTCCGCTCAATTGCAATTGACGTAAACAAAAATGGAACTTGGCAAAATGGGATCTACTCTGTTCCATTTGTGTTCGATTTTACGAAAACATTTTCCCCTTCTAATTCTTATCGACAATTTGTTTTTAGAATCAGAAGTGGTGATCAGGAATTGGCCTCAATAAGATATTCTGCTGATAAAATTGAAAACGATATTCTTAGTGGTTCAATCGCTCGATTACCACTTGGCATGAGCGTCGATCAGTATTTAGGATCTACATACGAGGCAGCTTCATTTGGGCGAAATGCTGGTCACGGATTTTACATTTCCGATATTAATGTGGCAAAAGGACGTGATCTGTCAAAGGCCAGAGACAATGAACGCGTTCTAAACGTAGTATTTGATATATGTTTAAATAATACCCTGCGCAATGTTCCGGTTAGAGAAGGTCTAGGCTTCACCATAAATTTTGGGCCTACGCTGACAATTAATAGGCCAAGACAACAAATCGTTCACACCGATACTAAAGGATGCTTTCAAGCTGAGGCCCCGGTTTATTACTCTAGGAGTTCTCAAGGTAATTGGAAAAACTATATCCTAAAAATTACTTCAAAAGATAAAAAGCTATATAAAGGTATAACCATTAAGAAAAATTTATGCTTTAACCCCAATAGTGGGAATAAAGATTTCGCAATTGCTAAAAGACCATGCGAAACTGAAAAAATTGATAATACTCCTATAATAGTCATTAATGAAATTAAATATCAATTTAGAGGAAGTGACCAAACTAGAAACCGTGTGAATCACTATTTAAATTATGAAAGTGGCAAAAGATATCTCTTCGCAATTGACGCCCAGTATGTAACTCCTTACGACTTCAGTGGCGATGATGGCATTTCACCGATACCTGACGGTAAATATAAATTAAGGTTAGTCGTTGCTCACCCAAAATCTGTTAGCAATGTTTATCTCTCAATGAATATGATTGAACTTGAAAATATTGAAAAGGTGATTAAATCACAATACGACCCTTATTTTTCTTTTTATGACATTTTCTCTGATAAAAAGTTTAAAGACTCCTTTCAATTTGAACAACTATCTGACTATGATGCTTTTGTTCTTTTCGGTGCCAATAATGGAAGAGAAAGAACATCAAAAATTAAAGAAAAATTAGAACTAGGTGCAAGAAGACATAAACTTCTAAACAAAGAAGAAAAAGTAAACTTAGAAAAAGATTATGAATTCCTAAGTGCATTTGAGGGCGTTGTATCTGCTCATGACGGTAAAATTTATATAGATTCTGAAAACGGAAATGAAAAAATTGTTCTTCCGTACTTTTTCTCTGATCTTACAAAACTTCTTCATCGAAATGAGCTTATACTTGAATTAGAAAAAGATGATGGTGACAAGAAAATTAAATCCCTCATGGCCAGAATTCCTTTTGAAGGACTTGATGAGGGATCAATTAAAATTAACACTGAGCAAATATATGAACAAATTGAAAATCCAAATATATTGTACTCCGGTGATAATTTGATCGTAGAGCGTTCTTTAGAAGAACTTGTTAAAAACATTATAGACCAACGAGAAGCTGACTTTAATGTTGATAATAAAAACTCTAATTACAATTCTTTAACATTTTTCAGACGAGAAATGAAAAAATTAGACGAAAAATTCTATCAAATGAGACTGATTGAAGAAAGGCCTAGACATCTAAATTGGTCAATTAAACAACTTAATGACAAAATACTAAACAAACGATTATATCCAGACGTTTCTCAACTTAAAAAGTTTCGAATGGCCATGGCCGGTGTTCAGATTTTTGAAGATGCCGGACAGAAATTTCTCTACTCTGATGACATCGAAAATTATGAAAACGAAAAGAAAGCTTACATTGAACATCTAGGCCTAAGTGATTATTCAGAATTGCAAGAAAAGGAAATCGAAACTTTTATCCATTTTCATGATGAATCTTTTTTTGAACAAACATCTAGAAATTTGATTGAAACTTATCAAAACAATGATACACAAAAAAATGATTTAACCCAGTTATTAAAATCCTCAGCTCTTGAGGCCATGCAAAAATTATGCTTGATTTTCTTTGACCCTATAGAACAGAGTTCTTTCTCTGCAGGGTTCAAAAATATTGTAGGTCGAAATTACAAAGAATGTATAAAAAATCCGAAAGAATATATTATTTTCAGCCCATCTATTCATATTAGTGAAGTAAAACAAGATGCTCCGGTCAATGTTGTTCATCAAGATATATTAACTTTATCTGAGGGAGAGTCCTTCTTTAATGCTCATGGCGTGCGCGAGGCCAACAACACTGGTTCTCGAAGAAGTGTATACAACTTTACTGGAATTGCTGGAACAGCAACGATGGACCTCAATTTATGGACAAAATCAATCAACGAATTGAAAACAATTTTTAAGTCTGACAGTATACCCATGCATCGGGCCACAGTTGGAATTGATGGTAAGGCCGGGGTAAACTGGGAAGGCGTTAACTATACCACAAATGAAAGTGGTAAATACATGATGAGTATGGAAAGACTATTTGTACAAGAAGTAACTGAGTATTTGTTCAGCCACGCTCGATTACAATTTCAGGTGAAAGCCAGAAACTGTGTACTCATTACTGCTCGTGAAGAAATCAGACCTGGACCAAATATTAGAGAGGCCATTTTTGAAACGTTAAACCTTTCTGATGATAATCCTCTGGTTAAATTTTTTGGCAAAAATGGTTCAGACTGCTTTGAGTGCACAAAAAATCAATTGAAAAAATACCGCTCCAGTCCTATTAGAATTCACCTCTGTACAGAAGAAGAAAATAATCGTTTTGTCCAAGAAGACTGGTTTTTCTTAACCAATAAAAATGGTAATGAAGAAACTGGTCTGATCGACTATGATAAGAGAAATATCGCTTTGGCCGTAAGAGGAAGTTATAATTTCTATAATTTTTGGGAAAATCTAAAAGGAAAGAAAATGTCCGAAGTTATTCAAAGAGCAAATGATCATGGACTCGGTGATATTGGCGTGCATTCCCTGAATGAATTAAATAGAAGAAATTTTCCTGTCCCCTTCAAAGGTTCTACAAGAGGGGCCATTCCTGGCGTTATTTTACCAAACCCATGGGAAACCTACATTATGGGTAATGGGTTTAAGAGGTAAATAAAGATGCTTTTTCAAGTGTGGGTTTACATCCCTAAAGAAAATAAGGAAGAAGTAAAAAGTGCTGTTTTCCAAAAAGGTGGCGGAAAAATTGGCAATTATGACTCATGTTGTTTTGAAATAGAAGGCACAGGCCAGTATCGTCCCTTAGATGGTGCAAACCCCCATATTGGTTTAATCAATCAAGTTGAACATGTACAAGAGGTAAAGGTGGAGTTTATCTGTCATGAAGATGATCTTCAAAAAGTAATTCATTCTATGAAAAAAGCACACCCCTATGAGGAAGTTGCCTATGGAGTGGTTCAACTCTATAATTGATCTCTCTATAAATTCAAGCGGCACAAGGAGTGCGCCAAATGGTAAAAATAATTGTAGCTTTTTTTATTCTATTTAAAAGTAGTATCGCCCAAGTTAAGTACAAGAAATCAAGATGGGAAGAAAAAACACTATCTCATAAGGACCAATTATTAAAATTTTCAATGCGAAATAGAAAATACGAAGTACATTTTAAAGATGGATACGTTACTTATGGAACAAGGTCGACTTTTATAGTAGAAACAACTGACGAAATTGCACTTCCTCAGTATGCAATTAGACAATATGTTAAAGGTGAAGTCTATTCGAGTGAAATCGTAAACGGTAGACTAGAAAAGTATTATAATTACAAAATAAAATCAAAAGGAAAACTTCTAACTTTCAAATTAAAGGACTTCGTTGTTGAAGGTCAATTTGACAGTGAAATCTTAGGACATGTAGAAAAAAATACTACTCCTAATTTTTACTATAAAGTACCTTTTTCACCTTTTGACATCGATAGTGAACGTTATGATTATTTAGGAGCACTTAAAGAGTATGAACTTCGATCATTTTTTTACCTTAATTTTTGGTCTCCGCAATTTTATAAGTCAAATGGTTTTGCAAAAAATGTAGACGTAGAATATAAAACATGCCTTGTCTATCTACCTGATTTGTCCAACGATTTGGCCTGTTTTGAATGGAATGAAAAAGGAATCTATGATCTCAAATACATTTTAGATCCTAACAAAATCTAACACCTTTCATTTTATTCTAATTTGGCCTCCAAATATTTTTAATTTACTGCAGGATTTCGTATAATTCAACCTAGACTGGAGGGCAAAAAATGCTAGGTTATGCTATTTTATTTTTTTTTCTTTGCTTTAATCAAATTTCTCTTGCTGAGGTTTCTTCTCCTCTTAAAAGTTGCGAACAAAGTTCTACCCATTCTAGTCTACAGTCACAAGTGATCGACGATGAAGATAATATTTCATTTTCAATTTCTACTGCCCCAAACTCTTTTGGCCCTATCGGAAATATGGCACTAGACTTTACGCTTCCCAGAATTCAAAAATACTTACTCAATATGGATCACCAAGAATTTGGTCTCACACAGTCAGAATTTGAGGCCTGTGAAGACTTTTCAGATAAATGCTCAAAAAAAATATCACACAAATGTAATACAGAAAATATTTCAAAACTTGATATCAATAATGCTTGGAAATTTTGTCCTGGTATTCCAAGTGCATTTATCCCTGTTGACAAGAGAGAAGGTGTTAGTGCATTCAAACCGTTTCCTTCTCACGTTTTAATAAAAAATATGAAAGTTAGCGGATTCAATATAAATCAAAAGAGATTTTTCTGCAATGATCAACGTTGTCAACTTGACCTTAGTATCGGTGAGTTTCAAATAGATTTCGATTTTGAAATAAAAGCAAAAATTGAAATAGAAGAATTTATAAAAATCAGAAATATTAGGCTCAAAATCCAACCGAGTCAGAATGTGTTTCCAAAACTCATTTTAGGAGGAAGATTTGAGTATGCAAAAAATCTTGACCGCGTGATTGTATTTGATCCTGAACTTTCAGGATTTGACTTCCCTCCAGATTCAATAAAACTCAGAGTATCAGATCCCGAAAATGATTTTGAAAATGCATTATCAAAATCACTATTTAATGGATTAACAAATGGACTTTCAAGATTAAATAAAAATTCTAAATCATTTCATTTCTTTACGATGATGCTTGAAGATCTCATTATACCGCAAATTCATAAAAACATTCAAACAGCAATTAATGAAGTTCCTATTTTTCAAAAACCTCTAAGTGCAAATATTCCATTAATAAATTTTCAAGAACTCATAGATATTCAAAAAATCGAAAATGTCTTCTACAAACAAATAAAAGTTTTTAATAAATTTATTAAAAAACTTGATCAAGTTGATGATTTTGTTAAATTACAAAAATGGGCATGGTTAAATCCTTCTTTTTCAACTAGAACAGAAAAATTTTTAAAACTTGTTAAAACTCTTAGTACTATTGAGCCCTTGCTTGTCAATCAAGATTCCAATCCCCAATTTGAAGGTAAAAACTTAATTGAAATATATGCAAATGTTCTTATTCATTATAGGGATAAACTCTCTGAAAAGTTGGATGATTTGGCCTATGAATTCGAAAGAGAACTTGATAAGAAAATACCAGTAATAGTTCAGCGACATGAATTAAATAGAAAAACGACTCCTCGAAGAATCTTAAATAGCTACGATAGAAAATTGCAAACTGTTGAAAAAAATATTAATAAATTAAAAGAAATTGAAAAATCATTGGAAACAAGCACACAGACAAAATACCTGAAAACTGAAATCATTGGAAAATGTAATGGTCGTATAAACAAAAATGATCCTTTCAATATAGGTCTAGAAGTTTTATCAAGAGATAGTAAACATCATATCAAGGGTACTGCTTGGAAAGATATTCCCAAAATTCATCCTGCAGAAAGTGATCTGGTCGTTCAGTTCTCGTTGAATATGATTAATAGTTATCTTGAAGCTATGACCAAAGAAGATCTTTTTAATATATGTACGACTGCTCAGAAAAATGAAACCTGTTCTTCATCTGAACGGATTACCTCAATTGCTTTAATCACTTTGCTATGGCCATTTGATAAATATGGAAATCAACTTGTTTTTAGAAAGGCCCCACGAATTGAATATAGTGAAGTTAAAAAACTATTTTTTATAAAATATGAATTTCAACAAGATTTTTTTGTTTTACACCCTGAATTCATGAAAATTCCGGGAATAACTTCAATTCTTAGATCTTTTCCCAAAGGGAAACTCTGGTTTAAGTTCAAAATTGAAAATAATCTCATTCAATTTGAACCACAAGAAATTGACAATAAATTCTCAATCAAAGAACTAGATATCTTAAACATACTTTTTATGCCTGTTCAAATTACCACTTTGATTATAAAAAATTTAATTGTTTATTCATTTGAAAAAATACTAACAAAAATGTTTGAAACTAATTTCGAAACGGGAAAATATTTTACAATTGAAGAAATTGATGGATCAAATTCAACACTATATCTCAAATTAAAACTCATCAAAAAATAGGTATAATATGTATCGAATATTTTTTGCCATTACTTTGATTCTATTGCAAAATTCAACGTTTTGCCAAAAATATCTTAATGAAGAAGAAAAAGTTAAGTTGCTTAAAGAAATTGCAAATGAATTTATATCAACAGCTCAGACCCTTATACTCTCTCTTCCCAATCAAGAATTCTTATGGGAGCAGGATCAGTCAATTTGTCCAATGGATGAGTTCTTAGAGATGGGCATAATTGATAAGTATTCAAATTGCTACCCCTATATTCCAATGATGATTTCACCTAAAAGTTTAAATGGGAATATATTTAATTTTTATAAAATAGATCCTGTAAATGTTTTGCTCAAAAAGCTAGAAGTCGTTGAATTTGAAATCGATGAAATTACCTATGAAAAAGAATTTGAAAATTACTATATTGTCATCCCCCTGAAAAAAATTAAATTAAAGGGAGAAGTTAAAATACACTCAATCATTTCAAATAAAATTTTGATGCACTCAGATTCAATAGGCCTTGAAATTAACAGTACCCAAGCAAAAAAACTAAGATTTTACCTTGGAACTCATTTTGTAGATAACACTCCAGTTTTCAATCTCAGTCTTTCAAAACTTTTTATCCCTGACGGAATAGGTGCTTTATCCCTAGAATTAAATGAATTAGAGATCTTAAAATTAAATGAAAAAATTGCTACAGATTTGACCGAAAAACTATATGACCGATATAAAGGAAAAAAAATAGGCCCAAAAGGTCGTAGCGTTAGCGTCACATCAAAAGAACAATTATATGAGCTGTTTCTCAATCGGCTGAAAAACAAAGATGATCATTTTTTTCAAAAATCTAGAATATTAAAAAAAGAACTTAAAAAATCAAAACTTCTTGTCTATTCAAAGTTTTTTTCAGGTGATGTTCACGGTTATAAGTTATTTAAATTTTTAAATAAAGCATTTGCAAAATTATCCGGAAATCAAAGATTTATGAATTATGTATCAAGACAAATCACACGACTTATTCAGGAGGAGTAGAGTCAATTATTCTGATATACTTTATAAAATAGAAACAAATATTCTTGTATTTATCTCCAAAAATTCACCAAAAAAGATAAACAAAAATTAATATTTCGCAAATTTTCTCATTTATGTTAGTTTGGCCTTATCTGAAGGTATTTATGAAACATGTTTATTTAATTTTCTTCCTTTTCACTTCCAACACATTTCTCTATTCTTCTACAAATGATTTAAATCTCAAAAAAGAAATCTATTCTTTAAATATGAAAAATCCAATGGCATCTCTTCCTCTGGCCAGCAATATAAAATCTTTCTCAAGACAAATTGATAAATCTCAACTCAATAATGCGACAAAACAATTTTTTATATATTTAGGTACAAATAAGGATGAAGAGTTTAATAAATCTAAAAGATTAATTGATCAACTACTTGATGAAGGTGCAAAAGTTCGGATGTCAGATATTCAAAATCTTCTTCAAACTGCAACTCGAGTTAAAGATGATCATCTTTCAATCTATAAAGAAGTACTTAGCGATTTAATACATCATCATTCAGTTACCCCAGACATGTTGATTTCTGATAAGTATTCTGTTTTTGAGTTTATGCTTGAAAACACTGTTCTCAAAGAGGCCTACGAGGTTATCTCTCAAAGAAATGATATTGACGTCAATTTTGAAGGAGGTAGAACCAAAAATATACTGTACTACTGCTCTTCCAATATAAAAAAATGTAAGTTTATCAGGCAATTTTTCAAATATTTCTCTGAAAGAATAGATATAAATTTTAAATCAAAACATTCAACTAGGCCCAATATACTGTTTGAAATTGCTGACCAAATACAACAAGACAAGTCTAGATTCAATCCTCAAATGAATTATACTGAGTTTGTTCACTCTATTTTTACATATTTTTATCAAGAACCTTCAAGTTCTAATGGAAAAATAGACGTCAATACCTTACATGATGAATTGAGAGTTCCTTTTACTTTTATCTATAAGGTTCATGGATACAATTTTCTTGTAAATATGATTGAAAAGAAATTTTCTATCCATATAGATGAAAAGGCTTTCATAAGATGGAATTATGAGAGGGAAATTAAAGTTCTTACAGATTTTTGGAACGACCTCTTTTAGGCCAGTATTTTCAAGACCTTATTTAAACTCAAGTAATTCACTCTGAATTCCGATAACTTATTAAAGGAGTCTGATATGTCCTTTGGATGTTATGGGAAACATATTCTAAAACTAAGTTTTTTTGTGGCCCTTTGCTGTCAATTATTAGCAGATGATCAGGCAAAAAAGATTGTCTCTTCAAAACATTTTTCTCACCCTAAAAGAGAGGTTTCCGTCATCATAGGCCCTGAGAGCTATTATCCAAATAAATTTTTATTTTATAAAAATGAAGAAGTTACTTTTTATTTTACTAGCATAAACAGTATTGCTTCTTGTGTATTATTTCCTAAATACCAGCTGTATTTGGGTGTTAAAAAAAATGAAATTATCGAACAGAAAATTGTTTTTGATGAGGAAGGAATAATCGAATTTTATTGCCCAACTGGTAATATAAAATCTCAAATTACTGTAATCGAACATCCTGAATTAACCAGAGAAAGAGAACGAAAAAGAGAACTGGCCGGCCAGAAAAAGAAAGTATGGATGCCAGAGTAAGAGGAGAATAAATGAGCTCAATTGCTCAAGACGCGATTCATAATTTTTTAAAACCAATTCGTGATCTTTTGGAAGATGATAAAATATCAGAAGTCATGATTAATGGTGCTCATGAAATATTCATTGAAAAAGGTGGACTTGTTTTTAAGGCAAAAAATACTTTTCCTGGAGAGGAAGAACTATTTTCGGCCATGAGATCAATTGCTCAAAGTGTAGGACGCGTACTCGATAATGATAATCCAAGACTTGATGCAAGACTACCAGATGGATCACGGATTCACGTCGTTCTACCTCCGATGGCAAAAAATGGGATAACAGTAGCTATTAGGAAGTTTTCAAAAGATGATTTAACCATAAAAGATCTCGTAAATTTTGGATCTTTATCCCCTGAAGGTGCACGTTTTTTAGACATTTGTGTCAACCTTGGTAAAAATATTATCGTCTCAGGTGGAACTGGTTCAGGTAAAACAACGATGCTCAATGTCCTTGGAGGAAGAGTTCCCAAAACTCAACGCTTGATCATTATCGAGGATGCATCAGAGTTAAAAGTAAACTCTGAACATGTCGTACAATTTGAAACGCGAAAACCTGATCCGGCCCAGGGGATTTCTGAAGTAAGCATTAGAGATCTGGTACTTTCCTCTATGAGACTTAGGCCAGATAGAATAATAGTGGGGGAGGTGCGTGGACCTGAGGCCCTAGACTTAGTTCAAGTAATGAATACCGGCCATGATGGAAGTATGGGGACAGTCCACGCGAACAATCCAACAGACGCTTGTACAAGGCTTGAAACTCTATGTTTAATGGGAGAAACAAAAATTCCACCTGATGCCATTCGAAAGATGATTGGATCCGCACTCCAAATAATTGTTCAATGTTCAAGATATCATGATGGTGGCAGACGTACATCTCATATTTCAGAAGTCCTTGGTGTTGACCAGTTTGGTCGATACATAACTAGAGATATTTTTAGATGGCTACAAACAGGCAAAGATCCTAAGACCGGAAAATACCAAGGGGAGATGGTTCCTTGCAATTATGTTCCAACTTTTTTTGAAGATATTATTGTTAACAAACTTCCCTTTGAAAAGGCAGGATTTATCTCTCCCGGTTGGGCCCAAAAAATTCTAAAAAAAGCAGCGTAATACAAATTGGAAAAAATATTAATCAATTGAATCCCAATCAATATTTTTACTTAATGTAACTCCTGAGACTGTCTTTTTTTCTTCATTCTTAATGAAAGGAAAAACCACTTGAGTAAAATCATCTCTTTGCTCTTCTCCACCAATAAAGATTACATTCGGAACGAAATCGGTGAGTGAGTTTATATAATAATCTTTTGGTAGCCCCTGCATAATAAAATTGGGGTCATCTGAAGGGTCATCAAATCCAGCATTTGTCTCTAAATTTGCGAGTGAAATCGAAAGGTGATCCATTGGCCTATCGGAAAGGTTTTTTACAATCAAAGCTGCTTTTATTTTATCATGCGGCAAATCTTTAGTTAAATTCCATGTCCCTATATGGAAGAAATCTAGATAAAAAGTTGCATTATGATATTTAAGTTTTCTAGGCAAAAGAAGCGCTTGGATAAATTTTCTAGTAGATGGATCTTTTGATTTTCGAGCAAGTTTTTCGGCCAGCATACTATCTTCAATTCGAATAATGTAGTTTCCAGGTTCTTTGGTCGCAGTATAAAGTGTATATTGGAAGGCTATGCTGAATAGCGTATACAGCTTGTGTTGTGGAAGTGAAATTTTACTATTTTTTTCTTCCAAAAGCGTTTTAACAGACTGATACAAAAGAGTTTTTTCTAGATCCCTACTCATTAAAATTCCCGAATTGTAAATTGATCATATATAAATAATGTTATGCAGTGGGCATCTTAAATAAGTGATTTTTATGAGGCCGTCAATAGGTTAGCTCCAAACGATAAATTTTTGCTGTACATCTGAAAAAAATATTAAAATTTATTTAGCGAAAACCACTCATCTCTATTATCAATTCTACAGTTGACTCATCCCACTATTTTCATTAATATCCTGACTTTATTTAGCTAGAATTATTTGTTATTAAACCTGAGGTTAAAACCCTTACTTTGGAGAAAGCTCATGAAAATAATGGCCAAGACGAGAAATATTGGTATTTCGGCCCACATCGATTCCGGTAAAACGACACTTACTGAACGTATCCTCTTCTACTGTGGTGAAATTCACAAAATTGAAGATGTTCGTGGTGGTGGCGATGGTGCAAAAATGGACCACATGGAACTGGAAAAAGAAAAAGGGATTACTATTACTTCTGCGGCCACTACTGTATTCTGGAGAGGTTTAAAAGGCGAAGGAACTACTTTTGCAGATGGAGTTGAAAAAGAAACACGTATCAACATTATAGATACTCCGGGACACGTCGATTTTACTGTTGAAGTTGAGAGATCTCTACGTGTTCTTGATGGAGCTATTCTTGTTCTTTGTTCTGTTGCTGGTGTTCAGTCTCAGTCAATTACAGTTGATAGACAAATGAAACGCTATAAAGTTCCAAGACTTTGTTTTATTAATAAAATGGATAGAATGGGGGCGAACCCTTGGAATGGTGTTGCTGCACTCAGAGAAAAATTAGGTCATAATGCTATTCTTATGCAGATTCCAATTGGCTCAGAGGAAAATTTTGAAGGTGTTGTCGACCTCGTCACTAGAAAAGCATATTACAATGACGGCGATAATGGAGAAATCGTAAGAGTTGAAGATTGTCCTGCTGATTTAGTAGATAAAATGGAAGAACATAGAGATGCTATGCTTGATGTTGTATCTGAATACGACGATGAAGTTATGGAAAAATATCTTGAAGGTGAAGAACTCTCGGAAGAAGAAATTCACAAATGTATTAAGGCCGGAACTCAGTCTTTAGTTCTTACTCCTGTTTACATGGGTTCTGCTTTCAAAAATAAAGGTGTTCAACCTTTACTAGACGCTGTTGCAAGATATCTACCTTCTCCACTTACATGTGCAAAACCAACAGTTGTAGATGAAGATGATAAACAAATTGAAATTGAACCGTCAAAAGATGCTGATCTTATTGCAATGGCCTTTAAAATAACTGACGAACAATTTGGACAGTTAACTTACACTAGAATTTATAGAGGGACTCTAAATAAAGGGGACACTGTTTATAACTCTAGAACAAAGAAAAAAGTTAGAATTGGTAGAATGGTACGAATGAATTCTAATGATAGAGAAAACATCGATTCTGCATGGGCCGGTGATATTATTGCCCTCGTTGGTGTTGATTGTGCTTCAGGGGACACTTTCGTAGGATCTGATTCTCAAATCGGTATCTCATGTGAAGGTATCCACGTTCCAATTCCAGTTATCGAACTTTCAATTTCTGTTAAAGATAAAAATGAACAGGCCAGAATGGCAAAGGGCCTTCAAAAATTTCTTAAAGAAGATCCTACTTTTCATGTGTATACAGATGAAGAGTCTGGGGAAACAAGAATCGCAGGAATGGGGGAACTCCATCTTGAAATTTATGTTGAAAGACTCAAAAGAGAATTCAATGCAAACGTACAAGTTGGTGCTCCTCAAGTTAACTACAGAGAAACGATCAGAAGTGAGACTAAATTTGATTATACACATAAAAAACAAACTGGTGGTGCCGGACAATTCGGTCAAGTTGTTGGTGTGTTAAGACCTCTCGCTGAAGCAGATAAGGATTCTGAAGATCAAGTCTTCAAATTTAATAATGAAATTAAAGGTGGATCAATTCCTTCAGAATATATTGGAGCCTGTGAAAAAGGTTTCCAAGATGTTATGGACAAAGGTCCTTTGGCCGCATTCCCTATGATAAATTGTGAAGTTTTCTTACAAGATGGTCGATACCATGACGTTGACTCTTCCGATATGGCCTTTAGAATCGCTTCTAGACAGGCCATGAGACAAGGGATTAAAAATGCAAGTCCTGCGCTTTTAGAACCTATTATGGGTGTTGAAGTAACAACCCCAGATGAGTATCAAGGTTCTGTCATTGGGGATCTTTCTTCTAGAAGAGGGATAATTCAAGGTTCAGAGACTGATCCAACTGGAGAAGTTATTATTAGAGCTGAAGTTCCGCTTTCTGAAATGTTCGGCTACTCTTCAGACCTAAGATCGATGTCAGCTGGTAAGGCCTCATATACGATGGAGTTTTCAAGATATTCTGAGTGTCCAAACAATATCGCTGAAGAGGTTATTAAGGCCAGAATCGAAAAACTTGCAAATGATGATTAATGTGATTTAATAAATTTTGAATTTTTTATCCGGGCCCTTTTAAAAAGGGCCCTTTTTTTTCTACAAGTGAATATTTTCTATAGAATAACATATTGAAATAATTGAATTTTAAGTAAACCTAAAGATTCATGTATTACTAAAATTTTTAGACAAAAAGGCCGAAAAGCATTCATGCAAAAACTGCATCGAAAAAGCATTACAGAAACTTTTCTCATTATCTCTGTGATAATGACTCTCTTTGTTGTTCTCTTTATTGGAGGATCAAATATCTATTCCGTATATAGTATCTATAGAGACGATACAAATATGTTTGAAGAAGAGTATCTCGAACAACATAAAAAAACTCTTAAATTAGAAGTTGAACAAACAGAATTAAATATCGAAAAGGAACTTGGTCAACTGGAAAAACGATTAAAATTACAAATCAGCAGTCGAGTAAATGAAGGACTAAATGTAGCTAAGAACCTATTTGAAAAATATCAAAATGAAATGCCTAAAAAAGATATTATTAATCTAATCAGAGAGTCTCTTCGATCAATACGTTTTAACAAGGGGAGGGGATATTATTTCATGATGAATACTGAAGGCGTAGAAATATTATTTGCTGATAAACCTGAACTTGAAGGTAAAAACCTAATCAAAATGAAATCAACAGATGGTATTTTTGTTGTTAAAGAAATGCTCAAAATAGCAAAAAATAATGGCGAAGGATTCATTAATTATGAATGGAGCAAACCAAACGAAACTGAAAAAAATTTCTCAAAAATTTCGTATGTTAAATATTTCAAAGAACTAGATTTAATTATCGGCACAGGTGAATATCTTGATGATGTTGAATCTGATTTAAAAGAAGAAATCCTATCTCGTTTAGAAAGAACAATTAGTAAAAACTTGGATTACTTTTGGGCATTGCGCTCAGATGGAACCTTATTGGCCCATCCATTCCTCACAGAGTTAAAAGGTAGAAAAATTTTACATTTAGTTGATGAAAATGGAGTAAATATTATCAAAGAGGCCATTAATGTCGCTAAAAATGGAGGTGGTTTTGTTCGCTATAAGTGGAATAGACCAATCAAAAATAATACTTCTAGTAAATTAACATATGTCTATCCCTTCAAAAGATGGGGCTGGATTATCGCAACTGGTGCCTATTTAGATGACTTGGAAGTTTGGACACAAACGAGAAAGGATCAACTTCAGGCACGACTAATTGATCAGATACTAATTACAATACTTGTTATGGGACTTTCTTTCGTTCTTTCTACAATCGTTTTTAGAAGGGCAACTTCAAGAATAAATAAAGGATTTAAAATATTTCAAAATCTATTTGAACACCCAGATTCAAAATTGACTGAAGGACAAGAGAAGGAATTTCAATTCAAAGAATTTCAGATTCTTTCAAATTCATCAAAAATTCTAGAAAAATATTATCAACAAATCAATGAAGAAAAAATAAGAGCAGAAAATGCACTTCGTGCTAGGACTGAATTCTTAAATAATATGAGTCATGAAATCCGTACGCCCATGAATGTTATTGTAGGAATGGCAGACTTGATTGATGAATCAAAAATGAATGAAGAACAAAAAATGTTTCTAGGATCTTTTCAAGATGCATGTAAAACATTATTAACAATTATCAACGACATTCTAGATCTCTCAAAATTAGAGGCCGGAAAACTAGATCTCGATTTTAACTTCTTTGATCTTGAATTAAAATTGAAAAAAATTGTACAGTTATTTAAAAATGAAGTTGAAAAGAAAGGACTCAAAATATCTTACAATATCGATGAGGGTATCGCCAATTTTATTGAAACGGATGAAATTCGATTGTCACAAGTATTATCTAATCTTATAGGAAATTCCCTCAAATTCACTCAAAGCGGTGAAATTGATATAAATGTAAAACTTGTTGAGGATTACTCGAAAAATCAAAGAATTCGGTTTGAAGTATATGATACTGGAATTGGAATTTCTAAAGAGAATATAAAAACTATCTTTGATGAATTTAATCAAGGAGATGCGTCAATTACCAAAAAATTTGGTGGTACTGGGCTAGGCCTTTCGATTTCATCAAAATTAGTTCGTCTCTTGGGTGGGAAACTAAAAGTTCAAAGCGAGTTTGGAGCTTATACTAGATTCTATTTTGAGCTCGATTTAGTGGTGAATAAAACAATGGAATCACCAAAAACACTAGAAGTAATAGTCAATCAAAAGACGCCAATAAAAAAATATTCTGAAGCTCATTTCAATAAACTTAAAATACTGGCCGTTGATGATACTAAAGACAATCTCGTCATTATCCAAAAATTTTTAAAACATCCAGATATTGAACTTGATACCGTCATGAGTGGGCGTGATGGACTTAAAGCAATTAATGAAAAAGAATACGATCTCATATTTATGGATATTCAAATGCCAGAAATGGATGGATATGAAACGACCAAAAAAGTAAGAGAAATTGAAAGGAAATTAGGACGTCCCAAAACCCTAATTTATGCTCTTACAGCTTATGCCATGCAGGAAAATATTCAGAGATCCCTTGCTGCCGGATGTGACGGACATATTACTAAACCAATAAGAAAAGGTGAAATGCAAAAATTCATTCTTGAATTGGTTCATAATAAATTAGCAAGCTAAATGTATTTATATTGCTTTTGTCTGGTCTTTTAGCTAGAGCATATATGAGGTGATTTATGATTGAAACGTCTCAATTACAAACATTAGTTGCTGTTGCTCAGTCTCAAAGTTTTTCACGAGCAGCTGAGCAACTTGGTGTCACTCAATCGGCAATTAGTCAAAGTATTAAAAACCTTGAGAGCAAATTAAAAACACCTTTGTTTAAGCGCTCTGGCAAGAAAGTTGTCCTCACTCAGGAGGGAGAAAAACTCTTTGAGATGGCAGAACATTTTCTTTCAAGTATGGAAGAAACACTTGAGCAAATAAAATACGCTCCTGAACAGATGCAAGGGAAAATTAGAATTGGTACATTAAATGGGGTAGGAAAATCTTGGCTGGCACCAGAGATATTTCAGTTTGCTAAACATTATCCTGATCTAAAAATATTTATTAAAATGGGGCTACAAAAAGATCTCGTTGCTGAATTTGAGGAGTTAAAACTCGATATCTTGATTTTACCGACAGAATATCTTCCAAATGTTGGGAAAAAAGTTTTCTTAAGTGACGAACGCTCTACATTAGTATTTCCAAAAAATCACCCAGCTTTTAAAATTTCTAAAGATATAACCCCATTAGAGTTACAGAAATTTCCAACGATCATGTTTGAAAAAAATGATCACCTTTATTACACATGGTTCAAAACGAAGTTTCAAATCTATCCAAAAAACATTAATATACGCTATTCAATCAACTCACATGGCCATATATTACATGCTGTTAGAGATGGGATGGGTGTAGCAGTTGTACCTACTCATGTATTAAATCGCTCAATTCTTAAAAATGATGTAGATACATTAGGAACAGATTTCGAAGTGGTAAACTATAGAATGTATATGGCCTATCATAAAGAAAGTGAACATCTTTTGAGAATTCAAAGGGTTCTAGAACATTTACTGAAAAGACCTTCACCACTCATATAAAAAAGGTATTTTTATGAGTATTGCTATCCCTGAACTTCCAATAGAAATAAGAGATATAGTCGATTTCCTTTTTTCAAATGGTTACTATCTAACGGCCGTTGGTGGATGCGTTAGAGACCTGCTTTTTTTTGATAAAATATCCTTAGATTGGGATTTTGAAATTAGATCAATTAACAATCACAAATTGCAAGAAGAAGAATTAAAAAAAGTGTTTGAAAATATATCTAAAAATTTTCAACTTCAAATTATTGAACTTCCGTATTGTATATTTAAGTTCAATATCAATCATTATGAATTTGAAATTTCATGTCCAAGAAGAGAAATCTATACCGATAATGAAGTCGGTCATAAAAACTTTGAGGCCATTTTAGACTCTTCAATGAATTACATTGAATCTTTCAAAAGACGAGATTTAACAATTAATGCTCTAGGAGTAGAGTATATTGGTCCCCAATCTATTCTTATTGATCCATATAGTGGATTGCAAGATGGAAGAAACGCTATCTTAAAACATATCTCCTCAGATTTTTCTAGAGATCCTGTGAGGCTACTTAGACTTATTCGTTTTTGTAAAACCAGCAATTTTAAAATATCAGAACAAACCAAATTATTAATTAATAAATTTGATCTCAGTAAGTTGAGTTGGCACTATATTGTTAAAGAATCAAAAGATATTGGACTTTCTTTTCTATTATTAAAAATCAAAAAAATTTCCATTGAGAATAATATTAAAATTCATAGATCTTTAAAATTTTTATATGAGAAAATGAGTACAATTGAAGAAACTAATGAGATCGAGGATATATTTCTTAGACAACTTGACAGTTTCGAATTACGAGATTTTGAAGAGCTTGAATATTTTAATTTGTCTAAAAGCTTTATTTTAAAGGCAAAGAATATAAAAGATACTCTTTTAGAATTTAAGAACAATAGTGTTTTAACAAAATTGTTAAAACACTGTGAGAAGAATTCATTTGAAGAACTTTTAAACAAAGAACAAAATAAAAAATTACTCAAATCCATTAAAATATTAACAAAGAAATACTTATCTCATAAAAGTTTAGTTTTAAAAATTGCTGACATTTATGATATAAATTTAAATCAGTTTGAAAATTATATATTGTCATCTGATTTGGTAATATCTGCCGATAAACTCGATCAAATAAGTCCAGCGTTAAGACAAGATTTTGTTATCTATAAAAAATTAAGAAAAGATTAGGCCTTAAATCGTCAGTTCCTGTTTCAGATTATTTTATTTTATTTCTATTTGTGTTATAATTTACTGTGTGTGGGCACACGGGAGGTTTGAAATGGATGAATTACAAACCATATTGGCCGAGCATCAAACTAAAAAAAATAATGGTATTGAGACTAATCATCATAAGAATCGTCCAATAGCTTCATCTTCCGAAATTCCTGATCTTTTTTTCGATGACGTTCTAGTCAAATTCAAATTAAATAGAATAGAAATCCTTGTTATTATGTATCTTTACAGATGTGTTTGGTGTAGACCCAATTTGTATAAAGTTCATGGAATTTCACAAATTTTATCTCATACAGAAATGGCCAACAAACTAGGCCTAAGCATCGATGAAATTTATCAGGCCCTTAAAAAGCTTGAAGACCTAGGGTTTATATCAACTATACGTTCAGGTCAGTATTTTGTTCGGAAATACTTCACTAAACAAAATGATGAATTTTTTGCCCATACATATAACGAATTTGAAATTTAAAATATTTTGATTTTGTTTCAAGTCTCAGGCCTTAGACCCGATAAGAGTGAGGGAAGGTAAATTTAATGAAGGCCAAAAAAATTGCTTATATTGGAAAAGATAAGAGTTATTGGACAACGATTCAACATCGTTTTTCTGAAAGCTATAAGCAATTTGAGTTTGAGTTTGTTCAACTTGTAGGAAAAGACCCAAAATTTTATCAAGATATTTTTCTTAAAATTTTTGCTTTCAAACCAGATATCATTTTTTTAGATTTATCTGAAAATACAAATTATCAAAAAAAATTGGCAACAATGATTTCAACCGAAAATTCTATGAAACATGTTTCAACAGTTGGATTGGTTGATACAAAAGAAGCAGCAGATGAAATCGGTTTAACTGGTCTGCAGTTCATTCATGTTAAATGTGGAGAGTACCATGATGTTGTCTATGATCCATTTATTTTCCGATGGCCAAAGGCCGCAAAAAAAACTGAATTTGCCAGAGCAAGATTTCAACATCAAGTCAATCTTATTGAACGATTGAGAATTGGTTATATTACTAAAGAATGTGTACATATTGAAACTAATCTCGATTTAGAGATAGGTGATACCGTTGTACTTGAAACAAAGATCCCTGAAAAAATAAACAAATCGAAATACTTCAAAGTAAAAAAGAAATCAATTGAGAATTTATATTATAATTTCAAATATAATTATGACTTGGAATTAACATTTTTAGATCGCCCTGATGTTGAGAAAAAAGACGAAAGCGGTATAAGAATATATGGAGAAAAAGAGGCCAAGCATATTCTCAATGAATATGAAAATGAACTACCCATCTATAAAAAAAGAATGAAGGATTGGGTTCAAGATAATTTAGATGACAGAAATGAAAAATCCATGAAAATTTTGATCATCGATAAAGAATTAAAATTCATGGAAGGACAAGAAAAACCACTTGACGAATTTTCTTTTACAATAAGATTTCAGTCTTTCTTATCTCAAGAGCTTTATGAAATTGAACAAATTAGACCAAATATTTTAGCAATTGAGTTTTGGGAAACCAATGAAGAAGAATCACAAGATGATGACAAAAAAAATATGGCCCAAGCACCTCGAAAATTAGATAAAGAAGAAATTCCTGGTGATGATAGATCTCCTGTCGATCTACTTTCCCAAATCATAAGTAAAGTTAAATCTATGCAAGACTACAGGCCATTTGTAATTCTTTTCAATTGTAAAAGATTCAGTTCTGCCTCATTTCAAGATAGTTATAGATATCCTTTCATTATGGCCAATCAAAAACCTATGACTCTAGGTCTTGTTACAGATATGTCTGAATTATATAGAACCAAACAAGATGCAAAAGAAAAAACTTTAATCCAGCAGAAAATTCAGCTTCTAAAGAAAACTGATCCCCAAAAATATAGAAATATTACCGCAAATGATTTTAAAGAAGATAGATTCTATATAAAAAAATCTTTACCTCTTTCTATCTGTAAATTCAGTCATACCATAACAATTAATTCTCTGACTGAAACTGAATTGGTGTTCACTTCAAAAGTCGTTCTTCAATCCACTCGGTTTGAAATGCGTTTTCCAATAGACATGTTTATATGTACCATTCCCATAGAAGGGCAGCCATACAAAAAAGAATCCGGTGGTTTCATGTATCGGGCACTGATCTATGGAGTTGATGAGACCGCAAAAAAGAAGTTGAGACAGTATGTAAATGAAATTTTCTTTAGCTCTTTGAATGAAGAAAGACAGAAAGAACAAAAAGCATTCGAAGATTTAAATCGTCAAGCTATGGAAAATATAAAGCAATCAGGTCAATCTGATGATGATCCAGAAAAAGAATCCGCTTAATTTTTAACTCTGTACTGACAATTACAAATATTATTTGCTATAAATAGTCTTATGGAACTATTTTTTGATAAACAAATTGAAACTAAAATTAATAACCTCTCAATTCATAGACTGAGTAAATATCTCACCAGTATAGAAAATTTAAGAATTTTCATGGAGATACATGTTTTTGCTGTCTACGACTTTATGTCACTCCTGAAATCCCTACAAAGAGAAATCACTTGCGTTAATATTCCTTGGGCCCCATCGAAATATAGTAAAAATTCAGTTCGCTTTATCAATGAAATTGTTGTGGGCGAAGAAAGTGACCTGGATCTAGATGGAAACTTTAATGACCATTTTACCATGTATTTAGAGGCCATGGAGGAAATTGGTGCGAACACAACTGAAATTAAAAATTTTATCGAAAAAAAAGATCTTGCTATTATCAAAGACGAGGTTATACGAGATTTTTTACTTTTTAATTTCGATATAGCTCTAACAAAACCTCCCTACATTATTGCCAGTGTCTTTCTTTTTGGAAGAGAAGATATCATTCCCAAAATATTTTCACCCATTGTTGAAATCTTAAGAAAGAATTCCCTTCACTGTCCCAAATTACTCTACTATCTTGATAGACATATAGAACTAGATGGCAATCAACATAGTGTTTTAGCAAAAGCTCTCCTTGAAGAACTTTGTGAAGGAAAAAGTACAAAAATAATTCAGGCAAAGGAATTCGCACTAAGTGCTTTGTCATTAAGAGAAAAACTTTGGGATTTTACTATAGAGAAATTCAAATGACAGGTGAGTACGTTGCACTTTTTTTTTCTACTTTTCTATCTGCAACTCTCATTCCGATTGGATCAGCTCCTGTTGTTGCTTTGATGATCCAACAAGGTTATAACGTTCAAACCTGTCTTATTGTTGCCACTTTAGGCAATACCCTTGGTGGAATGACAAACTATGTAATTGGCCTGATGGGAAAACTTGAATGGGCCGAAAAATACTTGAAAATTAAACGTGAAAAAATTTACAAATTTCAATATAAGGTTCAAAAATATGGCCATCTTATTTCATTATTTACCTGGTTACCTGTCATTGGTGATCCTCTGTCTTTAGCTCTAGGCTACTTTAGAATACCTTGGTTTCTGGTTTTTGTTTTTATGCTCATTGGAAAATACCTTAGATATCTCGTCTGGGCACTGGTTACATTAGAAGTAATCAAGTCGGGTATCTTTTAGTTCAGATTAATTCAATCAACTAAAGAATTCTAACATCTCATAACTACATTGGCCGTCTATCTATCACAGTACTAAAATATAAACATTTGATTGTAAATCAAACTCATACACAACAAACCGATACATGTATAAAGGAGTATTCATGAAAAGTTTATTGTTAATAGCATTATTTAGCAGTGCAAGTCTATTTGCAAATTCTGCTTTTGAAAAACGCTTTGAAGTCTCATACAAAGATAACAATGCAGTCCAAATTTCTATCAGAGGAGCACAAGGATTTCATTTCTCATTGCAACCGTATCTTTCACTTATAAAAAAAATTCTCATCGAAGAACAAAATCAAATTAATACACTTGGATATGCCGATGAAATTCATGAACTTTTAGGTGAAGAATTTATTGATCTATCAAATCCCGCCACTTTGCAAGGAGGACAAATGAATCGTTCTCGTGCAAATTCTATGAAAACAAGAGATATTAAAAACATTGTTGATGCATTGAGAGAATTATCAAAGTACGATTTTAATGAAATCTTTTCAGATCCAAAGTTCATTGATACTTTAAGTCAATTAGAAGTGCGTATGAATAAAGCTCTTTCCTATATCAATCCAAATGTTCTGGCCCGCATGGATGATTCTCGCTTCTTTTACAAAAAAAACGTAATTGAAAAAGTATCGAAATGGGGACTTAATTTAGCAAAAAATCAACTTAGTGTTGTACCTGTTCTCAATACAGCTCTCTACGTAATTGATAAAATTAGTAGAATGCTTCAAGAAAGAAGATTATTTATGCAAAATATGCTTCTGCACTATCTACAAAACTCTAAACCCGAAGAACTTGGTATGAATATCTCAAATGTCAGACATGCTCTTTCATCTATTTATGAATCCCAAATTCCTTGGTTTATGTTTTGGGAATCTAATAAGGCAAAAAAAGACTGGGACGGATATGGTGCAAAAAACTTCTCTGCAAGTATGAGAGGTGCAAATAGAACTCTTGTCTCAAACTTTCATAGGTATGAATCAGTTGATAATCGTATCAATTTTGCTTTTCAAGATGTTTATATAAATGATGAATTAGGTAAGGCCATAATCAACTTATTTGATTCAGAAGCAATGTTTACTAGTAAACCCGCCGTAGCTTATTACTATGACAAACCTGGAAAAGTTAAACGAAAAAGAGTACTTCTTCAATTAGCTGAACTAGGACTTAGCTTTCTGACAATTCCAAACTTTTTGAAATCGCAAATTTCTAAATACATTGGTTCTTTTTATTACAGACAAGTGATAACAGAAGGATCCCTAGTCGGATACTTCGAAGATAATGGAAGAGAAAAAATGCGAGACATGATTTTGTCTCAAACGGTGAATCCTTATTTGAAAAGCGAATAAATTCTATTCATGGCCTGGTCACGCAACTCATCTTTTTCTTGAAGAAGATTGTGACCAGACCTTTCTATATCTATGAGTTGACACTTTTGAACTCTTTCACAAACTTCTTTTTGAATTGGTACTTTAACTGTTTCATCCGCTAATGATCTAAAAATTGTTATCGGGGTTTCTATCGTTTCAAGATCTCTTTCTAGAAAGGAATCCATGGATTTTATAGATTCATAAACCCATCTCGCAGTAGGTCCTCCAATTTTTAACATCGGAAAATTCTCTAAATAGTCATCATAGTTTTTTAATCTTTTAATAGATCCTCTCATTCCTGAATGATACTCACTAGGCCTTAAGTAAGGACCTCTTCCTGGTGCATAGAAACTTCCCACACCTGTATACACAAGTGCTTTCGCAATTGCTCTGGCCTGCCACTTGCTATAAGGATCTGTCTGTATATCAAACATCGGAGCAAACAAAACAGCTTCACTAAAAAAATGAGGTTTTTCCAAAAGCAATTTGAATCCCAAAAAGGCCCCCATTGAATGTCCAATTAACTCATAGCTTTGATAATTTTGATAATGTGAAAGTAGTTCTCTAATAGAGGAAGTGTACTTGTCAAAATCTGTTATATGACCTTTTTGAATATCCTCTACATAACGCTGAGATAAACCTTGTCCAAGATGGTCAATAACAAGGATATCTGTTGGTTGATCTTTTAAGTCGTAAGCTAACTCGTAATACCTCTCTTTGGATTCAGCTCTTCCCGGAAGTACAACTGTTAGTACATTATGGCCTTTATTGAAGTATCTATATGAAAGCATTTCACCCTTATTCATTAAAAATTTTAACTTGATAAATTTTTGAGCGGAATTTTTTTCTACATAAGGAATAACTTTTTCTTTAAAATCTAATTCAAAGTTTTTTTCTGAAATTGCAAAAAGATTAAAACTCATAAGGAGCAAGAATAGAAATGCTTTCATCAATTCCCCTGGTTAATCATTGACCTTTATGTATTTATTTTATATTCGTCTTATCAATTATTTTATTAAAGTTTGTTTAAGAATAAAAAGACAGGGAAAGTAATTCCATGACAAAGATCATTTTGGCCACTGAATCAAAGTATAAAAAAGCGTTATTTAACAGGTTAGGGTACGATTTTATATGCGAAGATTCCAAACTAGACGAGTCTATTATAAAAAAAGAAGACATCTCACCTAGGGAAATGTCTAGAAAGCTGGCCATGCTTAAAGCGAAAGCTTTAAGGACAAAATATTTGAACGATATTATTGTGGCCTCTGATCAGATATGTTTACTTGATGATCAAATACTTAATAAACCAGGTAATATTTCTAATGCAAAAAATCAATTGTCAAAAATGCAAGGGAAGTTTCATTCTCTACTGACAAGTGTCTGCGTGATATATAAGGACCAAGAATTTATTGAAACAGTGCCCACAAAATTAGAAATGCATGCTTTAAATGATGAACAAATCGAACATTATCTCAAAAAAGATGAACCTTTTGACTGTGCTGGTTCATATAAGATAGAAAGCCATGGCATTTCACTATTTAAATCAATTAAGACTGATGATTTTACTTCAATAGAAGGACTGCCTCTTTTGAAGCTCAATCAAATCTTATATCAAATATTTTCTGCTTGAGTTTTCTGTATAAAAAAATTTAGTTGGGTAAAAGCGAGGACAATAATCTGTACAATAAAAAACACTGATAAGAAAATGGCCCCACCTTGGCTAAATCCATATGAGTGTAAACCCGTGGCCAGAATATAATTAACTCCAAACCAGGCCATCATAACTGACAAAAATGCAACGGCAACTAATGGAATGAATTTACTTTTTGAAATCCATGTCGTGTATTTTCCATGTAAGATGGCCATATAGAGACATAAAACAATTAAAGACCATGTTTCTTTAGGGTCCCATCCCCAGAATCGTCCCCAAGAATAATCGGCCCAAACTCCACCTAAAATAATTCCCGCTGCCAATAGGATTGTTCCGAACTTAAGGCATGTATATATTAACTCCGCATAGTATGATTCTTCAGCACTAGTCATAGAAGTCAATTTTTTTCGGATCATTGTTGCATTTGCTAGTATCCAACTTAATGCAAGAGCACCATAAGATAGAATAATTGTTGTGACGTGAGTTGAAAGCCAAAAATTATCTCTAAGAACCGGAACAAGTGGGTTAATTCCAGGGTCTAGCATACCATGAGCAAAATTAATCATAAATAGCGTACAGGTATTATAGGCCAGTCCAACAAAAACAAATACTTTCTCTTTTTTGAAATGACCAATACCCATTGCGAGAATCAATCCACCAAGCCCAGAGAAGAGAACTGTTTCATACATATTTGTAATCGGTGCACGCCCAGAGATATAGATCCGAAATGATAAATAGACAATTTGAACCATCATTGTGGAGGTCGATATGACAAGTGTAATCGGAAACTTTTTAAAAAGAACTCCACTGGCCAATGATAGCAGTGTCAAAATGAGGGCAATCAGAGGAAGGTGCATCTTTGCAAACAAGAGTTCTATGAGATATTTTTTTTCTTTCGTATTGTTGTCGAAGTTCACTTTAGATTGGTTAATAATTGATTGAAAAGGATGAGCAGAATTTGCTTTGACCGAAATAATTTTGTCTTCTGTAAGGTAGGTTAAGAAATTTTGCCAAATAATTTGATTATTACTATCAAGGGCAGCAAACTGCCAATTTTGACCTGAAGAGATGCTTTGATATAATGTGATTTGGTTGAGTAACTTATCCAAGGATTTTTTATAAGAACCTTTGTCTTTTTGCCTAAATGATTCCATTCGGATTGACTGAAATTGTGAAGTCAGATCTTCATAGCGAATTGATGAAGTCCCTTTTGCTAAATTAAAATATTTCTTTAACTTTTCGTGTTCAATTGGGGCCATCAATTCAAGATTTATTTTCATTCCAGTGGATCTTAAGGAAGTTAAGCAAAAGGCAATTGTGGAGGATATGCCATTTATAGTGGTTTTTCCCGTTAGCATTTTTATCACTTCTTGCGAGTGAACATATAAAGGTTTGACTCTACCTCTTTGAAGTGTAGGTAAATTTTGAAAATCATCCGTACAGAAATAGGTGTCTACTGCACTTATGTGAAAAGATAAAAATACTGTTAAAATAAAATATAAATAATTCATGAAAAACTCTCTTTTCTAATTTTTCTACGATTTAACAAATAATGCCAAATAGAACCTATAACAAGTAGAACTGAACCAAAGTATTTTAAAAAGCGACCTGGGTCATAATTTGCACTCAATACACTTCCATATTTACCTTCGTTAGTTTGAAAATAGGAAGCTTGATAGAAAGTAAATCCACGAAACTTTAAAGGATTGTTCATAAATATGTGGTGACTTGTTACTCCATTGGCCTCATACAATCTTACAAAACTCTCATAACTTGCAGGAGTTTTAGTCCCAGGATCTACATCCATTTTAAATTTTTCTAAAGCAAACTCAAAAGGCAATTTTATAGTTTTTTTATCAACGAGAAACCTTACTTTTTTCCCCTCGATAAGTAAGGTTAATGCTCTTTTACTTGTGGCCCAATAATTTCTACCTGCAACTGATATTTGTACGGCCTTTTGATCACCCTTAACCAAATTCCCATTGGACTGAATTGGCATTGTAAAATTGGGAATATACCGTGGGACTGCTGTTTCTTCATGTCTAAGTAGCTGCAGCTTCGATCCCATCCAAGGCAGACCTACTGGAGTAGATAAATTGAGGTCTTTGACTTGCCATTTTGCAGATTCTCCAATTTCTTGAAAAAAAGCAATTTTCTTACCAAAGATGAAAAGGTTAGGAGAGTTTTTAAAAACACCTTTTGAAAAGATTCTTAAATTCCCCAGTTTGTTTTGTTGTAGTTTTATATCCATAGGCCAGGGTGAATGATCTGGAAAAAATGAATAGATGGTTCCTTCGTAATTAAACGCCAAAAACCTGGTACCTTCAGATGTTTTTTGAACATGAACATTCAGAGATTCAGGAGTAAAGCAAGTGTTTTTCTTTGCATCCCAGAGGATAAGTTCACTTTCATTTTGCTTATCAAAACACTCGCTGAAAGCAGAAGGCATATAATGAATTTGCAAAGGTCCTAGCTTTAAACTATTTTGAAAACCTTGGGCCTCGGGATGAAGAGATAGTGTGAAATCCTGAGCGGCCATTGGATTAATCAGAACAAACTGGCCAGAATGGCGCGAATGAGTTCCATAGGCCGGCATTTCTTCATTGACCCAATCGATACTATCATCACTAAAAGGAAGAAATTGCTTAATTTCAATGTTTTGATATTTCGCAGCGATTTCTTGAGAAAAGGCCCCATCGGGAAGTTTGTAAGTTACTTCTTCTCCACTATCCAGAAATTGAATTCTGAGTACATCTTCATTTAGGATAATTTCTCTTGAGCTACTTTGTGGTTCCAAAGTGATGCTCCCATCAACTCCAGCGAAATAGGTGACAAATGATCCACAACAGATGATAATTAGTCCGGAGTGAATAACATAAAAACCATACAGTCTTTTTTTAGGAGGAAGGCGAAGTAAAGCCGCCATAAATATGCTCAAAAACAATAAAAATTGTAAGAACATAAAAAAAGAAGACTTGTATATAAATCGATTGGCAAACTCAGTACCGTAATAACTTTCACAAAATGTTCCTAAAATCATTGATATAGAAAATAAAATGATTAGGATGACAGCAAACTTTAATCCTCCAACCGTCTTTTCAAGAGCATACCAATTTTGCAAACGAAATATATTTTTCAATTATTATCCTTAGTAAATAGCTCTTTCTCTTAACAAATAAAGAAGATTTTGGCCAAAAAAACAGACCTATCAATGAGTGAGTTTATGAAAAAGATAGACAAAACTATAAAGAATAGGTTGATGAAGTAAATAAATTTTTAAAGCATGTTTACCTGGAATGATAATAAAATTGGCCCACTGGCCCTTGGGAAAGGGTAGTTTATGTAAATTCTTATGAAAACAGAATATTCCGAGTAAAATAACAAATATCCAGGGTATGGAAGGGATATAATCCATAGAATAATGAGAAAGCTTAATCCAAGGGAATTCTACTTTGAATCCTATCCAACTTATTCCCAATATGAGTGATATAAGGAGAGAAAGATTGGGGTACCTGAGAAAAGGTAGTGCTAATAGTGAACAGACAGCAATACAATGTAATGTTCCAAAGTATATCCAATTCTTAGGAAAGGCAAAAAAAGTAAAAATTGAAATACAAACTGCACTAAGTGCAATCTTTGCAAAGCGTTGCCAAAAGACTTTCCATCTTACATGGGGTAAGTGAACGATACATAAAGAAAAACCGACGCAAAGCAGGAAAAGAAAGACGATGATCCTAGGGAGAAACCACCAAAAAAAATCCCTATGAAAATCAATTTGATTATAACCAAAAGCACGCAAATCATAAAAAAAATGAAAGAAGACCATTAAATAAATGGCCACACCTCTAATAAAGTCCACAATTAAACAACGAGATTTAATTATTTTTTCATTCGTCATACCTAAGTGATTGTACCATAATAATTATAATGATTGAGTTGTTAAAAAAACATCCTATTGAAATATTTTTTGGTTTGTGCTTTTCATTTTTCACTTGCTTCGGTCAAACTTTCTTAATCGCTCAATTTCTTCCTTCCCTTAGGGAGTTAGCTTCATTAACTGTTAGTGAAATGAGCTTTACCTACTCTTTGGCCACTTTTCTCACTTCATTTGGTTTAAGTCGAATTGGGCGATTAATTGACACTTTTGATATAAAAAAACTTTCTTTGTGCATTCTCTTAGGTCTTGCAAGTGGACTGATCATCTTAAACTTTTCATATCATTATCTTATTCTTGGATTGTCATTTTTTTTAATTCGCTTCTTTGGTCAGATTTCCTTAGGACTCATTTCCCAAGCATCGCTTTCAAAAATATTTGGACGAGTAAGAGGCAAAGTATTGGCACTGACTGGACTTGGAAGATCTATTGGCGAGGGTCTATTACCTCCAGTAATCATTTATATTATCGTAAATTTCCAATGGCGCTATGCAATTTTTTCAGAATTACTTCTCATGATCTTGGTGCTACTACCAGTGATTATTTTGTGTATACCAAAAATTTCTAAAACTCCACTTTATGAGGAAAATCAATTAATTCACTCTAAATTAGCTGATTCTGAAAAATTGACAGAGGGTACGTGGCAAGAATTTTTCAAATCACCTCGTTTATTTATTTTATGTTTATTCAATTCCTACTTGCCTTTCACAGTCACTGGATTATTTTTCCAACAAGAATTTTTAGGTGAATGGAAGGACTGGGCCCCACAGCTATTTGGCAACGGTTTTGTGTTTTATTCTTTTTTTTACGTCAGCGGTAACTTCATATGGGGTCATCTTATAGACAAATATACGTCTTCAAAAATGCATTTTTTTATGTTTTATCCTTTTATTATAACTATGGGTTTTCTCCTTTTTGGGAGCGGTAAAATTGCCTGCTTTGCCTATATGGGAAGTCTAGGATTCTCAGTAAGTACAATGGCCATGATGCGCCAAACCTATTGGGCAGAAAATTTTTCTTATTCAATTCTAGGTTCACTAAAGAGCAAAGATGCAACCGTAACGGTTGTTGGCACCTCGATATCTCCAATAATTTTTAGTTCAGTAACCTCTATGAATATTCCGATTTCATATACAATTAGCATTTTATTTGGAGTGAGTATTTTGATTAGTTTTTTGTTTTTACTTCATCATATACTCTACAACATTGCTAGATAGTACTTGCCTATAGGATGATCTTTAAGTTAGTATTGTCCTAGGTGCTTAGTATAGGGGAAATAATGTTAAAGAATTTGTTCATGTTGTGTTTGCTTGTGTTGACTATGAGTTCTACAATGGCCGCTGATGCTAATAAGGGCAAGGCTCTCTATAATTCTAAATGTGTTCAGTGCCATGGAGAGAACGCCTTAGGTAATGTTGAGAAGAAGGCCCCAAAACTAGCGGGGCAATATGATTGGTATATTGATACTCAATTAGGAAATTTTAAGAAAAAAATAAGAAATAATGTTGATATGGATCCTATTATTGCTGATCTAACAGATGCAGACTTTAAGGATATATCACTTTATATTTCACAAATAAAAAAATAGGTTTAATAATGTCATTAAAGTTTATTCCGGCCGAAACTGATCAAGACTTACAATTAATCTATGATCATAATATCGATGCCTTTACTGACACTCCTGATTTTGACTGGAGCCTAAAGGATATCAAAAATGAAATCAAAGATGGCTGGTCTCTTTTTTCTGTAATCGAGGGCGAGGAAATTATTGCAGCTGTTTTCTACAAAAAAGACGGGAAAAAACTCCTCACAAAAAATACTTCTATTAAGTCTAATCACCAAGGGAGTGGACACTCTCATAGTATAAAAGAGTTTTTCGAGACAAAAGCGAGTGAATTAAATCTTCCAACCGTAATTCACTACTGTAGAATTGACAATTTCAGAATGTGCTCTTTAAATGAAAGACATGGATATAGTAAGCAACCTATTAAGTCTGGTCATAATAAAATGATTATAGAATGGGTTAAGGATTTGACGAAAGAAAATACAAGTTTAAGAAAGAAATAAGACAATACAGTCTGAGTTGTATTAAAGCTTTGTTCAAGGAGAATGAAATGGCAAAAACAACGAAAAAAGTTGCTAAAAAAGCAACAAAAAAAGTAGCTAAAAAAGCTACAAAAAAAGTAGCTAAAAAAGCTACAAAAAAAGTAGCTAAAAAAGCTACGAAAAAAGTAGCTAAAAAAGCTACAAAAAAAGTAGCTAAAAAAGCTACGAAAAAAGTAGCTAAAAAAGCTACTAAAAAAGTAGCTAAAAAAGCTACTAAAAAGGCAAAAAGAAAGCCAAATGCTGCTTTCATGAGACCTTTGCAACCATCTGATGCTTTAGCTGCTGTCGTTGGTTCTAAACCAATTCCAAGAACTGAAATCATTAAAAAGATTTGGGATTACATCAAGAAGCACAATCTTCAAGATCCAAAAAACAAAAGAAATATTCTTGCTGATGATAAACTCAAAGCTGTCTTTGGTGGTAAGAAATCAGTTTCTATGTTCGAACTAGCAAAAATTGTAGGTTCAAACGTTAAGTAATTTGACTCTAATTTCAATTTACATTCAAGGGCCCTTTTTTAAGGGCCCTTTTTTATTTTAAGTATCGTCATGATGATTCTTTAAGAGTTATATTAATTTCGTTTTGTATTTTGTAATCTTTACTCTTTAGATGACAAATAAATCAATTCAATTTGAAATACAATACATTGAATTATAAAGATTCACCTGGGTATAGGTGATTTATGTATAAACTTTGTTTTCTGTTTTTGTTAGCAACTCAACTCTTTGCTGCTCCCGATAACTTCTTTCCGTTAACAAAGGTAACAGTTTGTCAGTCTTTGATGATGACAACACTTTTAAGAAATCGTGGACTAACCAATAAAGAAGTAACCAATAGAGCTTTGCAAGACCTTAAGGCATTCCAAAGAAATATTCTCCAAGGTAATCAAATTAACCCACAGACTCCTCCTAAACGCTTTGATGAGTTGCAAATATCTAGTAATGATTCTTCGCAGGTTATCCAAAAGGTCAATGAACAAATTCAAGGACTACTGAGTGGTAGTAACAAAATTAAAGATAATGAACAGCTAAGGACTTTTGCTGTTACAGTTCGTGAAAGTGAGATTCATGAATTATTTGATCAAATAAATAATAGAATGAGAGTTCCACACAATGATTATATAAATTCGTATCATCAGACGTTGGATATCGTTTTCAATATTGTCTTCCCTCTGAACTTACCAATAATACTTTTGAATCCCGTAAATGACCCAACATATATTTTATTCGATTTGATTTATTTTACTATAATTCATCAAGGTTTGAATGGGTTTTCTTTACCTAAAGATTGGCTTATCCACCGAGATCGTTTCTACCATAAAGCTCTTGAACAATTACAAGATAAAGAAAATGAGTGGATGTATATTTCAAAAAAGTATATTGTGAGTAAACAGTTTGTCGCATCAGCATTACTCACCTTAAATTCGGATGATTTAATTAATGATAAATTTAGAGGTTCAGTCTATTTTAATAATAACAAAAAAAGGAGTTCATTTTTAAGAAATCTAATTCATGAAATAACCCAAAGAAAGAATTTTTCTGAACAATTCTGGAAACTATTGAAAGAAAAACAAACTGTCTCTTTTGATATCCTTATGAACAGGGCCAACGGACTTGATGAGCTAACATTTGTCTTTAGAGTAATGGAAGAAAGCAAACCGAAAATCGTAAAAAAGGCGAAGAATTTTAGAAAAGATAAAGGATTCGATTTTTTACCAGGAGGTGTCCCTGTTAGATAAAGATCACTGTAACCATTTGAATCTTCATGAGACTAACTTTCTCATTGTATCGATACTCCCATAAAAAACTTTACGGCCGTCAATATTCTGAATAAAAGATTGAACTTGTAACTAATTAATATCACATAAAATCTTCTGGCATAGTTTGTGCAGAAGAATTAAGCGATGAAGCTAAATGGAAAACTCTCTATAATTTTACTCGAAATACTCCTTTTTCTAGTTGGTGGAGGGTTATACTTTTCTATGAAGAACAATCACGAACCCGTAGAACTGGCGACATTTGCGAGTGAATATGACAAAGTATATGGCATGATTTCACACTATAAACTAAGTAAAAGGGCCCTGAAATTTCGAAATGATAAAGATATTTTAATGAATTTTGAATACATAAACGATGAAAATATACAAATCGACAGAGGACAATTTATATTTATTAGGATGAATTATGGTAATACTTATCACAGTGTAAATACTGTTTCTTCAAATTACACTTTAACTGAAAATACTTTTTTAATAAATGATGATCAGAAGGAATTAAAAGAAATATTTCTTAAAGAATTTCTTACAAAGACAAAATCATACTTAGATAAATTTGATTATAAGCTATTTCTACAACATGCCTTTTTAAGTCCTATGGAGTGCAATAAAGATTATAAAAATATGAGATGCGAACTAAAAATTTACATTCCCAAATTTTTTTAATTGATTTAAAAAAAATTTTCTCAAACGCCTTTAAAAAAGATCAATTTATGAATCACTATCAAAAAATAAGAATTAATGTCTCCTAAGAAATCTATGTTTGAAGGACTAATCACAAGGTCAAGCAATAGTTAAAATTCATTCAATGATACGTATATTCTCTTCATGAAAATAGACATTATTTATTAAGTTTAAGTTTTTCTAAATGATGAGGCCTGACGTATTGAAAACCATTCAATATAAGAGTCCTCTAATATTAAATATTAGAAAAACTTAAATTCTTTGGTTTTTATGAGAACTGCTCGGGCCATAACTTTTATTGTTTTTCTGCTGTCGATTCATTGTTCGAAGGGATACGCTCAATCTCGTCTCAGGAGATGTAAACGGGCCATAAAATCCCTCTTAGAATTCAAAATCTCCAGACCTGTCGTCGTAACAGACGAATATTTTGATATCACCCTAACACCACAAGAGACATGGACTGAGGACGCAATACGTAGAACCTTATACAGATCAACCCAAAAAACCTATGATTTTCATAAAAGACAGTTGAATTTTATGGAAAGATTTTTGGCTGATAAGGGGGTGAAATTTGATATGGAGGATTCTTCTCTCTACAGATTGCTTGAAAAACAACTCTACAAACTTGAAGGACGCTCTGATATCACCCCTTACACTATGAAATCTTATCTTAAATTTGTGAGAAACCTACCTGCACGCCATCGCCATAGGGCCATAAGAGAATTGGATCATTTGGCAGATCACACTGGTAAGTATATCTATAATGATTTCACCAACCTCATCTTAGATATGATGGAATTCTTTACCCCTTCTCATAGTTCTAAACATATCAGACATTTTCATAGTATACAAAATCGACTTAGAACATATCAATATAAAGAATTCAGCAGACTTGAGCGTAAATATCTCAGAAAAGGTATGAACCTTTTGGAGGCCAGGGAAAAAGCAGCTAAAAACTCTTTCCAAATTCGTAAGGCCTACGAAAGAAATATCCATCAATGTAGGGCCCCAAAACACAATGAATCTCATCAGAATGCTAAGAACAAACACCGCTGGGTAGCCATTTCCTCTGGCGCTGCTTTTACTGGCATGGCCTATGCTTGGGCCCACAGAAATGATGAGTCATCTTCACAAAGATGGTGGTCTTTATTTAGTTATGAAGTCAGTGCCAAAATCGCTGCTCAATTTATAATGTCTAGTATTATGTCCAATCCTACAGGCTCACTGTTTGCAAAAAGCGTAAAAAAATATTTCGCTTCAAGAGGTGTTGGGGCAGTTGAGACACTTACATATAACAATTTTATGGCCGATAAAAGTAAATTTGATACTCAATTAAAAGAGCTATTAGCAGATGAAGATCGAGTTGATCAGATTAAGGAAATGGCCAAGGAATTTAGTCCAGACAGAGAGGGTCGAAGTATCCAAGAGTTTAAAGAAAAAACTGGATTTGGATATATTTCTCCAGATATGAGGGAAGATTATCGAAGTGAAACTGAAATATATCGTGAAATAATCAGCGAAATTGAGACCAGGTATGGGGAAGATGCCATGAAAAAATTTAATGATTTTTATCATGATAAACATGGAGCAAGTACAGCAAGAATGAGACTTATTAAAGATCAATCTAAGGACGTCCCAATGGCCACAAATGTTCAATGGGACAATTTGACTGATGAAGATCTTAAAGAGCCATTTGTACAGGCCATTGTAGGTTCATTATTAATTAATAAAATGTATGAGCAAGAAAAAGGAAAAATAGAAAGCTTGTCCATGGGAGATAAAGGAGTCGATCGGTTCATATTTTTTGCTGTCGCAGATGCTCTACAAATATTTAAAGATCCTCTCATTGATAATTATATGTACATGACCGTTTGCATGGCCGGACAATTTGAACCAGCAGTTGCTAAATTAAAGGCAAGAATGGCCTATTTTGGAAATAAAATTGCAACAGAGTTCCTCTTTTACTCAATAAGAAAACATGCAATCAATATGTAAATAAATCTAATTTTACATTACTTTTTTTTAAGAGATAGAGTTAATTGAAGTTTCGCCATAACTTCATCTCCACATTTCTTAGGACAATACACATTCACTCGAACAGTCAGATTCTTTCTATCATCTGAATTTTCAACTTCTTTCACTAATTTGGAAATCGCCTCTCCTTCTTCACAAACAAAAATCGCATCATCTTCTGGCCTCTTTAAAAACTCCGCATGAAAATCTTTAAAAACTAAAGAAATTTTTTCTTTACTCTTATGAATAAGATACATTGCATGAATTCCACAAGCGATATCACCACCAGCAGCAATCGCAGCGAAATACATAGAGTTCAGATGATTTTTACTTCTACGGGTTAGAGGTATTTTGACCACACATTTTTTATCATTTAACTCTTCTACAATTGGACGTAACCAAAAGATCATGGGAACTTTGGTAAAACCAAAATATCGTACATAAGATGTATGCTTTAATTTTGAGGGAACTTTATCAAGAACTTGATCGGCAAGCTTTTGAATATTCATACTAGTCCTTTTTTTGGGCAATTTCTTTACCTCTTAGTATTGCAGCGTCAATTCCTTTATCTATAGATTCTGGCCAGTATTGATTAAAAATCTTCAGGGCCTCATATGTCACACCTTTTTTCGATGTTACATTATTTCTTAACGTTTCTGGATTATCTGTTGATGTTTTCATCATAAGTGCACTGCCGTAAATTGTTTCAACAATGGCCTTGTAAGCTATTTCTTTTTCAATTCCTAAACTTCTGGCCTTTTCGCTCAAAAGATTGGCCAACTCAAAAATAAAAGCTGGCCCTGATCCTGAGAAAGGGGTGATTAAATCAAGTTGATTTTCCTCAGAAAATTCATGAACGACACTAGCATGAGAGAAGATCTCCAAAATATTATCTCTCTTGCTCTTGGCGATATTCTTTGAAAAATAAAAGGCCGTAAAGCCAGCTCCAACGAGTATGGGAGTATTGGGCATCGTCCTCACAATATTTGAGCTCTCAAATAATTCTGATAAATAATCAGTACTTGTAGCAGCCAGAAGTGAAAGTATAATTGATTCTTTTGGAATATAATTTTTTGCTTCCTCAGCAAGTGTGACAATTTGCTGTGGTTTACAACCCAATACATACAAATCACTTCCTGGTATCTGGGAAATACTTTTATAGGCCTTTCCACTAACTTCGTTGGCCAACGATTCGGCCCTTAGATAACTTGGAGTGTAAGTGTAAATATTCAGATCTTTTCTATTATGATAGATTCCCTTTGCAATGGCCTGGGCCATATTTCCACATCCGAAAAAACTTAGAGAGTTTATCCCCATTAATTTAACTCCAGTTCGAGTGGGGCACCATGCCTCATGGTATTAATAGCAAAACTACGCTCATAAAGAAATGGCCGAATATAATATTCATAATCAAATCTATTGGGAAGATCTAACGGAGATAGAATTCTGAGCATTTCTGAGTGATTTGTCTCAAAATAATATTCCCAAAATTTACTTTGTTTTGCTGCATCTAAGTCTGTTACGATAGTTCTAAAATCCTGTTTTTTTATCGTATTGGCCATGGCCAATTCACTTGAGCGAAAAACATCGACATGTGTTAATCCACCATAGAAACATTCGTTTCTTAGTCTATCCCAACATTGATAGGATTTATCATTTACAGCAATTATACTCACACCCCCAACACATAAGGCCATTAGGAAATATCTAAAAATATCAGGATCAACTTTTTCACTTCCCATAATAAATAAACCTTTATGTTCACCCATACTCAGATCTAATAGTGAAATTTGTCCAGGTATTGGCCTATTTGGTAATCCATTTGAGAGAATTTTTTCTAAATCACTTAGAATCCAACTTATAAAAGATTCCTCTTCGATAAGATCTTTTGAGTCTAGGTATTTGAGCTGAGAATTTGAGGAGTGAATGATTTTTTTTCCTAAATTGTAGATCAAGTTAATATTTGTATATTTTTGAGAAGTCACAAGATCAAATTCATAATCACTAGCTTTTTGAAAATCACAAATTTCAGAAGGAACAGTCTCTTTTTGAATAAAATGATGAAAATTTCTCAAATAATCTCTATGTCCAGCTTTTGGACCTGTCCCACTCATTTTGTGTCCTCCAAAAGGTTCAATCGCAACTCTTGCTCCTGTAATTGTTCTGTTGACATAGATATTTCCTGCATTCATATTCTTCAGCAGATAATCGATTTCATCTTGTGATTGTGAAAAGCATCCGCCTGTTAGTGCATATTCTGTGGAATTAAAAATATGAATTGCTTCTCCTAAAGTCTTAAAGGGGATTATATGGGCAATTGGCCCAAAAATTTCTTTTTGTGACCATTGAGACGAGTCATATGAATCTTGTGTGCCAATTTCAAAAAGGGCCGGATTGACAGTATTAATATTCTCTACACTTTCTTTGTTGGCAATAATTGTTTTCATCCGAGGATTTGCAATTTCATCCTCTATGATTTTAATCAACCTTAGTTTTTCATTTTGAGTAATAACTGGATTAATAAATGTCGATGGGTCCCAGGATTTTCCGACTCTCAAATCTTTCACAGCAAGTTTAAGCCTCTTAATTAGAGTGTCTTTAATAGATTCATGTACGATTATTCTAGATGCAGCTGAACATTTCTGACCAGAATGGGCATAGGTTGATTTCAATATACACAAAACTGTTTCATCTAATTCAGCTGTGGCCGTCACAATAATGGCATTTTTCCCACCCATTTCAGCAATTAGCTTCACCGGGTATATTTTTTTAGTCACTGGATCACTAAACATTCTCGAAGAGACAGTTTTTTGGATATGCAATCCAACTTCTTTTGAACCAGTAAAAACATAACTGGCAATTTTTTGATTTTGGAGGAGAAGATTGCCCACTTGGGCACCAGGCCCTGGTAGATGTATGAGTGCATTTATGGGTACTCCACTAGAGTAAAAAATATCACACATTACTTTTGTGATTAAAGCAGTTGAATTGGCAGGTTTTAAAATCACAGGGTTTCCTGCAATTAGTGGAGCAACAGTCATTCCACAGGGAATGGCCAATGGAAAGTTCCAAGGAGATATGACAACAGTAGGGCCCCTAGGTTGGATGTGTTCATTTTTCTGAATCAATTTTTCTTCGGTTCTAATATAAAATTGGATAAAATCAATGGCCTCATCCACATCAGCGTATGCCTCTAAAACAGATTTTCCAGCTTCAGCGCAAATGACACTTGATAATTCATCTCTTCTTGCTAACATGATCTGAGCAGCTCTTGTAAAGATAATCTTTTTTTGACTCCAAGAAATATCTTGCCACTCTCTTTGTTGATGACAATTGTGAACCAAATCAATTGCTTTCAATGCATCTTCTTCATTTGCTTGAGAATGTTCTCCAAAATTTATTCCAACATCACTTGGACAATTTATTTTTATTTTGTTCCCACTAAGCGGGAATCGTTCTTTTTTATCCATTTGAGAAATATTTTCTATCAAGTTTTTGAAAGTATTTTCACTTATTTCCCTATCTTTTTTGATATATTCTCTAAAAGGAGTCGTATTTACAAAATCTGGTGAATACATAACTCTCACATTATCAAAAAAAAGATGATTGCTCTTTTTCTTTTCTAAGTAATTTTCAACCGGATCATACAATTGTTCTGTTAGATTATGTGAACGAATATTTGCTAAGATTCCAACTTGAGAAGAGTTCTCCATAATTCTTCTCACAAGATAAGACATACCAACCAGCAAAGGCCCTATAGGGACATAATTTCTTGTGGCCCATCCCATTTTCGCACATGAGAATGAAAGGGCCTCATATGTCATATGCAAACACTGATGTTCAATACCTGGTGCATCTGGATATTGAAATTTTCTAACCGTCTCACAATAAAGATGATCATGAAAATTATGTGAGGCAAGAGTTAATTGTAAATCATCTCCATTTTTAAGTATTTCATGAATTAATTGACGGTAATTTATATCCGTTTCTTCTTTATTTAAATATTGAGGAGACCTAAAATCATGCGCTAATGCCTCGATTGTTTCAGCGTCCCAATAGGCACCTTTTACTAATCGAATGGGCATTCTAAGGTTTCTCTTTTTTGCTAAAGAAAGTATGTCTTGAAAATGCTTACCACTATCCCTTAAATAGGCCTGTAGAACAATACCGGTTTGGTTGTACTTGCCAAATTCTTTGTTTTCTAAAAGAACTTTTTCGTAAATGGATAATACTAAATCTCTGTACTGAAAATGTTCAGCGTCAATATTTATAAAAACTTCATGATCCATTGCAGATTTTAATATCTTAAATAATCTAGGAGCAACTTCCTGGTAAGTATACTCAAAGGCCAGAGGTTTGAAATCATGACATAAAGCTGATACTTTTATCGAAACATGTGACTTTAAAATTCCAACACTGTTCTTAGAACCCTTCTGATGATACTGTCCAAGTCCCTCTATGAGCTTGATGATATTATCCATATATTCATCTGCTTCTTTTCGGCCAACAACAAGTTCTCCTAATTGATCTAAAGTGACGTCACGATTAGACTTAAATACTTTCTCGAATGATTTGGCAGCATCATCAATATCAACTCCAGCAATGAATCTTTTGGCCATATATTTTGTAGAACTACGCAAAATTTTTGCAAGCAATAGAGATGGAATGACTTCTCCTAAAAATAAGAGAATCCGAAAACAATTTATATATAAATTTGGTAAGCAATTTATATTCTTAGGCCTTTTAGATTTCATGGTTGTTGAATCACGAATTAATCTACCTAAAGCTTCTAAGAAAACATTTTTAACAATTTTTCCCTTTTTATCATGATCAAGAGTGGAGAGGATCGCCAAAAATTTGAGGAGGTGAATTCTTATAACATCATATTTTGCTGTCAGTGTAAGAGTAAAATCAGAAATCTTCTCTAGAATGTCCGACTTATATTCCTTCATATATTTTTTCAAAACTTCAGTTTTGTCTTCGAGTTCGTTCTTAAATTCACCACTTTGACTATTAATGTTAATATTTTCGATATGTGCTAAATTATACAAATTTGTAGTGTTCTCAATGTCAGTACTGTGATTCAGTGAAATATCATAGAGAAACTTTAGATGAGTTGATTTTTGAGATGCCATTTCAAGATTTTCAGATTCCGAAATAAATAATTCATCTCTTAAACCCTGAGAGTAAAACCTTATTTGATTTATTTTAGGATCAATTGCTAAAGTAAAAGGATATCCACTGATATTGATTCTCTCAATAATCGGGTATTTAATATTTTTACAAAACAGGTTAAGTTCATTAGAGAGATTTTCAATGTTTTTAGAATTCTGAATTAAAAAACTTAAATGTTGATAAATATGCAATGTCCATTCAAGTCCATTAGAATCTCTTTGAGAGAAAGATTCAATTTGATAGAAATTATCAATCAAGTCAATGTGGTTTTGCATATGATGGGTCCCTCCCTTGAACCGTAAATGAATATCCGTCCCGTATTATCAGTTAAAAAATATAATAAGGCAAAATCACCGTTTGAAGGCGCTATGCGAAATGACCCTGATTTTACTTTCTTTTAAAATAAAACTGGTGGGTAAAAAAATGTTTCGAGTTTCAATCTTTTGGATAATCTTTTTCTTTTTCAATTTAATGCAAATTCGCGCAGAAACTATTTACGAGCGCCTTAATTTTGGTAAATACAATATGAAAGACTTAGAGATTCTGGCCAAGGATGGGCCGTATCGTGAGTTTTTAGAACATGCGAAGGATATTTTACCTCGAAATCGCACTGCTCAGTGGCGACAAATGGTTAGAAATGTTTCAACAAAGTACCTGGAAGAAATCATTAACAAGAGGGATTTTTCAACTAAAATTCAAAACCTCGTTGAAGATTTATCAACCTGGCCAGAGCTAAAAAAAGAGCTCGTTTTTAAAGATTTAAGAAGAGATTACGTCATCGCATATTTGAAGAACTGTTTTTTTATAAATCCTAAGGATATCAAATGCATTCAAAAATTTGATAGTTTCTGGAAAGAATCAAGTACAAATGCACTTATTGCTCAAAAATTAGTTCCTATTGCGCAAGAATATATGAGCGAAGAAAAAACATATGAATTTATCCACTTAATGGCCAATGATGATTTGTCTTCACTTTTTTGTAATCGTCCAGATGTACGTAATTTAATAATGAAAAAGGCCTTTAAGATTTTTAATGATCCTCAATATGACTCCAGAACTTCGCGCGATAAAAAACTTTTTTCAATAGCTAATCAAAGGTGTTGGAAAGTAATTACTCAGAATATGGGGCAAGAACTCTTCGATCGATATATCAAACATTCTGAATTTTCTTACATACTTTTAAAGTTAAATAATATGATCGACCAAAAATTGAAAGAGCGATTTCTAACATATTATATCCTCCAATCACCCATACAAGGGGAAGTTTTTGATGAATCTTGGAATCAAATTAAAAAATTGGGAAATAATTTTGAGCAAAGACAAGAAATGTTAGAGTATTTAAAAGGTATTGATCCGCTACCGGGCAAATCTTTTGCTATCAAAAATATCGAACAAAGAAAAAATATCATCAGGTTTATTTCACAAAATATGCCTGAATATCTTGACTATTATGCCAGAACTTGTATTGAGTTTATGACCGGAAAGAGAGATTTTCCCAATGGAAACCCAACAGTAGAGTGTCGAGATCTTTTTTCCTCAGTGGAAGGTACTAGTTGGGTCAACCAATCATTGCAAATTGAGTTTTCAAAAATTAGAAAATAGCAAACTTTACTTCAAATCCCGTATTTATTAGGGGCGATAATATTATTCGGATCGAAGATCAACTTTAAGTCCTTCAATACTTCAACATATTGTTCATTTTCCGGAAAATTTCCCATTTTTTTAATATTTGTTCTATAGGGATAATGACCTTTTGAAATTAAAGTATTCTCAATTTCATCAATACACCTATGGGCCTCGTTTCTTTTTGAAATATCAAACTCAATACTAATAACTGCCTCCAAACAATTTACATCTACAATATTCAAAGTGATTGAGGGATTAAAAAAATGTTTTTCCGAAATTTCTTCAGTTGTCTGGACAATTTCTATACAATTTTTTTCAGATAAATGAGTGATTGGTAAAGTATAAATAAATCCTACATTCTCAGAATCGACATATTTAGAGAGTTCTACAAACGTGTTAAATCTATTTTGATTGATAACACATCCAAGTGCACTGTCGGTAGGTGTACCGTTATAGAGATCTCTAAAAGGTACAGCAGACTTTGCAACTAAAGCAATAGATTTTAGCCCCAAAAACTTGAGGATGCGAATGATTTTCTCCTGAAAGGGGATGTCTACAAACTCAACTTTTGCAAATTGAGATAATTGATTTTTGATAATTTTTTTTTGATATTTCAATGAATTTTTATCATATGCAAATAAACTGTTTGTTCCAATCCATTCTTTATCTAATAGTTTCCCAAGGTCTTGCATGGCCTTATTGGCCAAATTTGTATCATTTTGTGAATTTTTAATAATTTCAGGTTTAATGGAAATTAAAGCTCGTTCCTTATTTGCAATGTGAAGTATATTGTCAAATATTTTTGATTCTAATAATTCATTTATTGTCGGTAAAGATTTTGCGACATTTTCAATTGTGTCAAACTTAAGTTGCACCGAACAGGAATACTTAGATTTCCTTTTGAGTTTATAGACCATTTTAATAATGATTCCAAAATTTGACTGAAAAAATAAGCCAGATAGATCAGGACCAATTCCATAGGGATAACAATATTTACTCTTCGAATTTTCAAATCTCCATTGACCAGTTTTTAATATTCTATTTTGTCCATCTATAAGCTCAATCCCTAAAACGTTTTTTACCCGTAAGCAATTATAAGAAATTCCTCTTTCGAGTGTATTTCCAATTAGAGATGTATCTTTAGAAGAAGCTGTAACATCTAGGAAGAAATCAGATTTTTTTTGGATTAAAAATTTTGAAATTTGATCTTGAGTTACTCCAGGGCCAACGACAATGACTCCTTTAGATTCATCATAATCATAGATTTCATTTAGTTTACTCAAATTTAAAATCACACTTTTATTATCTGGAGGCAATTTTGAACCAAGACCCCAATTTCTACCCGTACTAATTGGAAATAGACATATTTTTTTTTCAATAGCAATTTTTAAGCAATTTTGTAATTCCTGAATACTTTCGGGATATAACTCAAAAGAATCAATAGGATCAAATTTAGTTACATTCTCTCCATTAAATTGTTTTATATCCATTTTACCAAAATAATTTTGTACTTCTGCTAATGAGTAGATACGTGCTCCAGGGTAAAGGAATTTTTTTATTAATAAAATTGAAGCATATTGAATGTTTTTCGTAAAGAAGGTGATGATAACATTTATATTATTGAATTTGAAAACATGATTTAAATACTATGTTAAAAAATGAGATTTGATCTAACTTACTTCAAATTCAATTGAAACAATTTCAGGATATTCACTTCTAACTAATTTTTCTATTTGATTGATTTTTTCACCAAGAATCCTAATTGTCCTAGACGTTTGCTCGACAAGAATTTTTGCAGGATCATCCCCATCCTTCAGTCTTTGAACTTGTTTGGAGATCATATTATTTGTCAGAAGCATTTCACCATGTAATTCAACCTCAACAGATAACCTCACCATCTGGGGCCCTAAGATAGTGGTCGAAATTGAATTTACATGTTCAATTTCAGGTAAACTTTCTAGATAAAGTTTGATTTCATTTTCCTCGTGTAATTCTTTGGCCCTTCCAATAAGTAATTTACCATTTAAAATTCCCAATATAATGGCCATCCCTCCCATGAGAAAAGCAATAATCAAGGATGTAATTATATCGGGTAGTGCTGAAGCTGTAAGATGTGATAACCCCATACCAAGTAGAGCTAGGCACACTCCCAGAACTGCTGTAAAGTCTTCAAAAAAAACGGCCACACTTGTAGGATCATCACTTCCTAGAAGATATTCTATGAATGTCCGTTTACCCTTGAGGCTATTGATTTCTTTAGTGGCCAACATCAGAACGTAAAACTCAATAATAAAAGAGATCACTAGTACACCAATTCCAACTGAACTTATGGAATGTGGGCCATCTTCTAAATGTAAAAGAGATTCAATCGCGTGATATGAAGTGAAAGCAAATCCCAAGAAAAAGATCCCTACTGCTGAAATCAGATTCCACATATATTTTGCTCTCCCCATACCAAAAGGATAGTTTTGGTTAGAAGGCCTTTTAGAGTGTTTAATTCCAATTAAAAGCAAAATTTGATTTAACGTATCAGCAAACGAATGGACAGCTTCAGCGAGCAATGAAGAAGATCCCGACATAAAAAAACCAATAAACTTAATAATAGTTATAAAAAAATTACCACCTACAGCAGAAAGAACAACTTTCAGACCTCCATCTCCTTTTATGGACATAGTTTCTCCTTATTTTTGAATGATGTAACAATTATGAATTTTTTTATTGTGAAAATCAAAAGGAATTGTACTTTCAGTGATATCTCGGGTTTTGTATTTTTGTGTGATATAATTTGACAATTTAAATTTGCGTTTATTGTTGGAGAAGAAGAGTTTTCCCTGTGCCTCTAGAATATTCATACAAGAATCAATGAGAAAATTTTGATCTTTTTCGACTTCGAAGGCCTGATTCATTTTTTTTGAATTTGAAAAAGTAGGAGGATCCAGGAATATAGTATCATAAACTTCTTTATGAGCTTGCAGAAATTCTAAAACATTTTGTGAGATAAACGTATGTTTACTTGTATCGAATTTATTTAATTTAAAATTATCCTTGGCCCAATTGATGTAAGTTTTTGACATGTCTACATTCGTAGTCTTTGCACCAGAAAAAGCAGCAGCAACACTTACAGCACCAGTATAACAGAAGAGATTTAAGAATTTTTTATCTTTTTGATTCTGAGAGAATTCTTTTCTCAATGGTCTATGATCTAGAAACAGTCCAGTATCCAAATAATCATAGCAATTGACTTTGAAACTTAGTGCCCCTTCATTAACAATCATTGATTTTAAATTTTGTCCGATTTTATTATACTGTTGAGTGCCTTTTTGCTTCTCCCTGGCCTTTTTAACTATTTCATAAGTGTCTTTTGGAAACAAACTTTCAACGGACTCATAGAATAATCGATTATTTTCTTCCTTTTCTTGGGTAAAATCTTTTGGGCCTCTTCTATCGTAAATAACGACAATATTCTTATAAAGATCTAGAATATAGGGGAATTCAGGTATATCACACTCATAGACTCTGAAGGCCTCAATTTTTTGAGATTTTGCAATCTTTAATTTTTTTACATAATTCTTTTTAAGTCTATTATCAATCATGTGACGCACTGGATCTGTAATCGGAATTGTTAAAAAACTGTACATTAGGATATTTTTCTTGTGCCATTTTCAAATCCCAGGGTGATCTCACCGAGAAACAGTCTCTTCCTTTATGGTCATAACAAATATTTGAAGCATTTTTTGAAATGAATTGATCTCGTACTTTTTCATCAGGAAATTTCAACCATCTGACACCAACGAAAGGAACCGATTCATAGTCTCCCTGAACATTATATTCATCTTCAAGTCTATATTTCACTACTTCAAACTGCAAAACACCCACTGCCCCAAGAATTCTTTCATTTACATTATGTCTCATAAAGAGCTGGACTGTCCCTTCCTCTGATAACTGAGACAAACCTTTATCTAATTGCTTTCCCTTTAGAGGATCTTTTAACAGAACTCTTCTAAATAGTTCAGGTGCAAAACTAGGTATTCCTGTATATTGAATTTTTTCACCTTCTGAAAATGTATCTCCTATTTGATATTTTCCCGTGTCGTGGAGTCCAATTATATCTCCTGGAAGTGCAAATTCTGCCAATTCTCTATCTTGCGCCTGGAACATTAAAGGAGTTGCAATCTTAAGTTCTTTTCCTGTTCGTACATGAAATATTTTTTGATTACGTTCAAATTTACCTGAACACACTCTCATAAAAGCAATTCGATCACGATGCCTTTTATCCATATTGGCCTGAATCTTAAATATAAAGCCGGTAAAAGCTTTTTCTTCTGGGTCTACAATTCTCGTTTCACTATTTGATTCAAATGGAGGCAAAAGTACTTGTCTATTCTTTGGCCCAGGCGAATGAGCTGCAAAAAAATCAAGTGCTTCCTTAACTCCGAAGTTATAAAGTGCAGTTCCAAAAAACACTGGAGTTTGAATTCCTTCTAAAAATTCTTCAATACTTAGTTGTGGCATAAGCTCACTAATCATTTCCAAATCTTCAACTAACTTAGTCGCTAACTCTAGACCAATATAGTTAATGACTTCTTCAGACATGGGATCAGCGGCCTCAATAATTAGGGGTGAAAAAGGGTCTTTTGAATCTTTAAATGATCTGATTTGTTTTGTTTTAAGATCATAAACTCCCTTGAAATCTACCCCTGAACCGATTGGCCAGGTTTGGGGAATACACTGAATTGATAAAATCTTTTCAACGTTATCAATCAATTCAAAAGGATCCATGGATTCACGATCGAATTTATTCATAAAAGTCACAATTGGGGTATCTCGCAAACGGCAAACTTCCATTAATTTCTTTGTCTGTTCCTCCACACCTTTGGCAGAATCAATCATCATAAGAACTGATTCAACAGCAGTTAGTGTTCTGTAGGTATCTTCAGAAAAATCTTTATGTCCAGGGGTGTCTAATAGGTGCATGGCCCTTTGCTCGTATGGAAATGACATCACAGAGGAGGATATTGAAATTCCACGTTCTTTTTCTAATTCCATCCAGTCAGATTTAGCATAGTTTCCTTGTTTAGACTTAACCATTCCGGTTGAACGAATGACTTGCCCAAACCACAATAACTTTTCAGTCATCGTTGTTTTCCCGGCATCAGGATGAGAAATGATGGCAAATGTACAACGCTCGGCATTTTCAGTATTCATATAATCCCCTTTTAAGCAGCAGGATATTAACGATTTTGGTGCACCTTGTAAAGGAACCAGGTTATGAAAAAAATATAGAGCGTAAAATTATATGGATAATTGAAAAGGTATTCTAATTGTGCTTTCTCGAATATATGTAGACTTAAATTAGTTTTTTAGAAATTCCTCGACAAATGTATTCGATTTAGCGAAAATGCGACCGATTAAACCCTAACAAACAAGAGGTTTTGGTAGATGTGTGGAGTTATTGGAATTATCACACCCGCCTCACAATCCGAAAATATTTTAAGCGAAATTGCTGATTCAGCTCACTGTGCTCATGAAGTTTACAGAGGATTACTCACACTACAGCACAGGGGGCAAGATGCTGCAGGTATTTCAGTTTATAATCCTTTTACTAAAAGAATTAATGGCCATCGAAATTTAGGACTTGTCACTGATGTTTTTGATAAGTCAATTTTAGATTCACTTAGAGGGACAATGGCAGTAGGCCATACAAGATATGCAACTAATGGTACAGATACCACCTTAGACCTGCAGCCTCAGATGAGTGGTTTCCCAACGGGAATGGCCATGGCCCATAATGGAAATATTGTTAATTATCATTCTCTGGTTGAGGAGTTACAAGTAGAATACGGCATTCAAAACTTAACAGGAAACGATATCGAATTATTTTTACACTTTTTTGGCCTCCATTTTGTTAAAGAAAAAAATCTTACCGATATCAACTTCAAAATGATTCTCAATGCGGCCACCAAAATTCAACAAAAAATTATCGGGGCCTACTCTTTTGTTGGCCTTTTTTCTCATGGTGGTCTTCTGGCCATGAGAGATCCAAATGGAATAAGACCATTAGTTCTCGGAATGAAATATTTAGATGAAAATCAAAAAATAGAATCTTACTGCGTTTGTTCTGAAGCAGTGACACTCAATTTTTTAGGATATGATTTGGTGAGGGATGTTTCTCCTGGAGAAATATTATATATTGATCAAAGTGGAGTTCTACACACAAATTATTCACAACTCTCAGGCAAGCAATTAAAACCATGTATGTTTGAATGGGTCTATTTCTCTGGCGCTGAAAGTGTTGTTGCTAAAAAATCCATTTATACAACAAGACTAAATCTTGGAAGTGTTTTGGCCAAAGAAATTACTAAAGCAAACCTGAAAGCCGATATTGTCGTGCCTGTGCCTGATACATCACGTACCGCCGCCATTAGTCTTGCAGAAGATCTTGGACTACCTTACAGAGAAGCACTCATAAAAAATCGCTATACTCAACGCAGCTTTATACTCTCTGGACAGGAAAATAGGGAAAAAGCTGTTGAGCTAAAGCTAGCACCTGTAATAAGTGAAATTAGAGGTAAAAATATTTTACTCGTCGATGATTCAGTTGTAAGAGGAACCACTTCGAAAAAAATAATTTCATTACTTAAAAAATATGGGGCAAACTCTGTAAGTTTAGCAATCACTTGTCCTCCTTTACGCTATCCTTGTTATTATGGAATAGATTTTCCTTGCCCAAATCAACTTGTGGCCAATCAAAAAAATATTGAAGAGATAACAGAGTTCCTTGGTGCACATCAGGTTTTTTACTTAAGTATAGAAGGGTTGAAGGAAGCTATAGGACTGCCCAATTTATGTATGGCATGTGTTGATGGTAATTATCCAACAAGTGTCAAAGAAGGTGTAGAATTCGCAAAAAAACGTGAAGAACAAAGGATAAGGTAATGAAAAAAATTTCTATTCTCTTTGGAAGTGAATCCGACAAACCAACGTACGAACCATTAAAAAATGATCTCGAAAAAGATTATTCAGTCGATTTACAAATCATTTCAGCTCACCGAAATCCTGATGAACTAGAAAAATATCTCAAACAAAGTGAATACGATCTTATTGTTGCCGGGGCCGGATTAGCTGCTCATCTACCCGGAGTCATTGCATCTAAAGTGAAAGTTCCAGTTATTGGTATTCCCGTTGATTCATATTGGGGAGGACTGGATTCTTTTGCTTCCATCGTTCAAATGCCCTTTGGAGTACCTGTGATATCCTCTGCCCCAGGTAGTACTAAGGATGTAAGAAAATTTCTTAATGAAATTGAAAAAATGAAAAGTGAAAAATTTAATAATATTAATTTAGTTTTAAGCGAAACTGTTGCCAATTATGAGTATGCGGCCAATGAAATTAATCGAACTAAAAAATATGCTACACAATTGGAAATGGTCGTTGAAACACACCCTAAAGTCAAAGAAGGATTCTTCAATATTGTCTACGTATCAAAATCTGATGATGTTCAATGTGATAAGACAGTTCTCCATGTTCCTTTACTAGATAAATCAATCTGTAAAGATCCACATAAATTTTCAGATTTTTTCACTTGGGCCACCAAAGGAGGATTCTGGATTGGAACGAATAACACTAGAAATGCACTTCTTAGTATTTATAAATTGAAAACATTTGCGAGGGCGTAATGTTAGAATTAATAAAACGTGGATCCGTTAAAGATATTTATCAAGACGGAGAACGTCTTTTTTTTCACTTCAGTGATAGATATTCCATTTTTGATTGGGGAGAAATGCCAGATCTCATCGAAGATAAGGGAAAATGTTTACTTGAAATGGCAAAAATATTTTTTGAAACAATTCAAAATAATTCCAACATTAATATACATTCACATTTCTTGGGGATTGCTCATATTGATGGAAAAAATCTTTTAGAAGTTAAAAAAGTCGAAGTTCCTGAAATTAAAAAAAATAATAATTATGATTATAGCTATTATAAAAATAAACCAGTGAATTGCCTTGTCCCCCTAGAAGTTGTTTTTCGCTTTGGCATCCCTCAAGGAAGCTCTCTCATGAAAAGGGCCAGTGATAAAAACTATCTTAAATCCATTGGCATTCAAGGCGAAGTTAAAGAAGGAATGCAATTTGAACAGGCCATCATTGAATTTTCAACGAAACTTGAGAGTGAAGATCGCTATATCACATATCAAAATGCTCAACAAATTGCAGGCATGACTAATGAAGAATTTATTTTCTTGATAGAAGAAACTCAAAAACTTTGTCAGTTTTTAAAAGAAACATTTTCCAAAGGGGATATGGAACTTTGGGATGGTAAATTCGAATTCGCTTTCTTGGAAAACCCTGAAAAAAGTGGATTGCGACAATTTATGCTCGTTGACTCTATTGGGCCTGATGAATTAAGAATTTTACAAGAAGGAACACAGCTCTCTAAACAAAGACTTAGGGAATTTTATAAAGATACTGATTGGAAAAAGGATGTCGATCTTTCTAAAAAAATGGCCAGTGAACGAGGTGTTCAAAATTGGAAGGAAATTTGTGTTAACGAATTGAAGTCATCTCCTGACAAATTAAATCAAAAAGAAGTTAAAATGATTTCACAAATGTACAGAGATTTAACTGACCACATTAGTAAAACTCTCACCGGAAAAACATTATTTTCTTAAAAGGTAGATCATATGAAGTATTTAGTCGTTGGTAAAGGTGGTAGAGAACACGCCATCGCATGGAAACTTGCAATGTCTCCACTCATAGAAAAAGTCTTCATTGCTCCTGGAAATCCAGGAGCTGATCTTAATGAAAGAATTGAGTGTATACATTTACAAAAAATAGATGGATTTCATATTGCAAATTTCGCAAGAGAAAATCAAATTGATCTCGTTTTTATTGGGCCAGAAGATCCATTAGCAGATGGCATAGTTGATCAATTACAAAAACAAAATATTAGAGTATTAGGCCCTTCAAAAAAAGCATCCCAATTTGAAAGTTCAAAAGATTTTTCAAAAAGATTTATGGAAAAATACAATATTCCAACAGCTAAGTTTAAAACTGTCTCTATCCTTAGAGATGGACTAGAATATCTAAACATTTGGAATGATCAAATACCTCCTGTCGTGAAGGCCGATGGCCTGGCCGCGGGCAAGGGCGTTTTCGTTGTAGAGACAATTGAGGAAGCAAAATTATACCTTAGAAATATTATGGATAATCCATCATTTCCTATTAAATCAGGAAAGGTTATTCTCGAAGAAAGATTAAAGGGAAAAGAAATCTCTGCCTTTGCCCTCTTTGATGGAAACAACTTTATCAATATTGGATACGCAAGAGATTATAAAAGATTAAACGATGGAAATACTGGCCCAAACACTGGAGGGATGGGATGTATTAGCTCACTAGATTTAATCGATCAGGAATTGAAAAATAAAATCAACCAAGAAGTATTCGATAAATTCTTAAAAGGTTGTAAAGAAGAAAATATAGACTACAAAGGTATTCTATTTGCAGGTCTAATGATCGATGACAATAGAAATATTAATGTCATAGAGTTCAATGTAAGGTTTGGTGATCCTGAAACTCAAACATTAATGCCCCTTATAGAAAGTGATCTCGCAGATATTATGATGAAAGCTACAGAAGGTAATCTCAACTCTATTTCGCCTATTAAAATATTAGATCAAACTGCTATCCATGTCGTTCTTGCTTCTGGAGGATATCCAGGGATCAATGGTGAAAAAATAGAGACAGGCCACGAAATATCTGGCGATGAAAAACTATCCGAAATGAATGATCTCTACCTATTTTACGCAGGAGTAAATGTTAAAGAAAATGGTACACTTACAAATGGCCCCGGTCGAGTATTAGGTGTAACTGCTGTTGGAGATAATATTGGACATGCAAGAATGAAAGTTTATGAGGGTATTGAACAAATAAAATTTGAAAAATGCTTTTTTCGTAAAGATATAGGCCTATGAATATAGTAATCCTTGCATCTGGAAGTGGCACAAATGCAATGAATCTCTATAGATCATTTTTACATAATGAAAAAATAAACGTGCGCAAAATTATCACAAATAATCCAAAAGCTGGAATCATTAATAGGTTTTCAAATGAAGATATTAATATAGAAATCATCTCTTCTGTAAATGAAAACAAAGAAATCTTTGAAAACAAATTGCATCTTGAAATAAGTAAAGTTGACAGACCATGGTTGATCCTAGCTGGCTTTATGAAAATATTATCTGCTGATTTTTTAAATTTGTTCTATGATAAAAAACTAGAGCAAAATAGAGTTATTAATATACATCCATCCTTTCTTCCACATCATCCAGGCCTTAATGCCATCGAAAAAAGCTTCCAAGATGAAAATGTATACGGCGGAGTGACTGTCCATTTCGTTGATCAGGGAGTTGATACCGGTGAAATAATACTCCAAAGTAAAATATTAAAAAGCGAAGTTGATACATTAGAAAAATATACTGATAAGGTCCACTCTGAGGAATATAAACTATTTCCTAAGGCCATTGAAATCATCTATGAGAAATATTATGAAAACCATTAGAATTGAGACTGAAACAAAAGAAAATTCACCAAGAGAAAATCACCTCTTACAATATTTGAATAATGAACTTAATGGTGCTATCAAAAAACTTAAAATTCGCAGTTTCTACCATATACAATCAGATCAAGATATTCAACCAGATGACCTCAATGATATTTTTTGCGATCCAATCTGTGAAAATATCTATGACTCAGACTCAAATGTAATCTACAACTTTGCATTTAATATTTCATATAGGCCAGGAGTAACAGATAATATCGCCAAAAGTTCAAAGGATGCTCTCAAACTCTATGGATATGAATCAAATGTTTCCAGTGGTACAGTTATCTTAATCGAAGGAACGATCAATTCAGAATCGGTGACCAATTTATTGAATAATGAATATCTTAATCCTCTCATTCAAAAAATTGAATGTTGGCAATGCCCTGAAATCAATTGTAGATTCGATAATCGGGAAGTCGTTCATGTTGAAATTGTTGATTCAAAAAACCTTGTTGAACAAATCAACCTTGATATAAGTGATAAGGAGCTCTTAATACTCAATCAAAAAAGATGTTTGGCCCTAAATTTGGATGAAATTTATCAAGCACGTGATCACTTTAAAACTAGACCAACTGAACGTTCTGCAATGGGTCTTCCCTCAAACCATCCCACAGATGTTGAAATCGAAGTTATTGCACAAACATGGAGTGAACACTGTAAACACAAGATATTCTCCTCAAAAATAAATTATTCTGAAGAAAATTCAAAGTTTAAAAAAATTAATGATAAAACTATTCATTCACTCTACAAAACTTACATTAAAGACACTACAAATAAGATTATGAATGAAAAAAATTGGTGCATATCAGTTTTTTCAGACAATGCTGGTGTTGTTCGATTTGATGAACAAGTAGACTTCACTATTAAAGTTGAAACGCATAACAGTCCATCTGCACTCGATCCATACGGAGGTGCTATCACTGGAATCCTAGGCGTGAATAGAGATATTTTAGGAGTTGGTCTTGGTTCTAGACCAATTGCAAATACCAACGTCTTTTGTTTTCCAAATATTGTCACCAAGAACACAAATGAAGGCAAACTACCTAATGGACCTAGGCATCCAAATGAACTTATAAGGGGGGTGCATAAAGGAGTTGAAGATGGAGGGAATAAATCCGGTATCCCTACAGTCAACGGCGCCTTTTATTTTGATGATTCATTCAGTGGGAAACCACTCGTCTATTGTGGAACAATAGGTGTCATGCCACAGAAAATAAATGAACTAGATACTTCAAAAAAATACACTAAACCTGGTGATTTTATCTACATGGCCGGAGGAAAAGTAGGTGCAGATGGAATACATGGTGCAACCTTCAGCTCTCTCCAACTAGATGAACATGCTCCTGCTACGGCCGTTCAAATTGGAGATCCTATCACTCAAAAAAGACTATCTGATTTTCTCTTGGCCGCAAGAGATCAACTTCTTTTCACTGGAGTAACTGACAACGGTGCTGGTGGCCTTTCAAGCAGCGTAGGTGAGATGGCCACAATTACAAATGGCGCCAGAATAGACCTTAAGAAAGTTCCTCTCAAATATACCGGACTTAAACCTTTTGAAATTCTCATAAGCGAAAGTCAAGAACGGATGACATTTTCAGTAGACCCCACGAAAACATCTCCGTTTGAACGTTTGGCCAAAGAGTATGGAGTCGATGTTTCAAACTTAGGTGAGTTTACAAATAATGGGGATTTTGAAATATTCCACGGAGAAACCTGTGTTGGAAAAATTGACTTAAAATTTTTACATGAGGAACTTAAACCACTCGAACTAGAAGCTAAATGGAATCAAACCAATCAGGAGGTTGGATGGGGAGACGATAGACCAAATCCCATTCAGAAAGAACCTATTCAAGATGTAGAAAAAACTCTCAAAATTGCACTCTTAAAAATATTAAATAGGCCTAATATTTCAAGTAAAGAAAATTTTATACGTCGCTATGATCATGAAGTTCAAGCTGCAACACATGTAAAACCCTTTTCGAGCGAAACTTTCTCTTCTCCCAATGATAGTGGACTTATTTGGACATATCCACATGGTGGAAGTAAAGAGACTGCCATTGGAGTGAGCTGCGGTTTAGCTCCAAGACTATCAGAAATTGACCCCTATGAAATGGCCCTCTACTCTTTAGATGAGGCAGTTGCCAATTTAGTTTCTCAAGGAGTTGATCCTGATGTGATTTGTGCACTTGATAATTTTTGTTGGCCTGATCCTGTTAATACACCTCAGAATCCAAAAGGGAAGTTCAGACTGGCCCAATTAGTTAGATCATGTGAGGGACTGGCCCATGGATGCTTGTCATATAAAATACCTCTTGTAAGCGGTAAAGATAGTATGAAGAATAATTTTTCTGGTCTCAACCGCGATGGTGTATCCATAAAATTTGGTGTACTACCCACACTTCTTATTACTGCAATGGGAAAAGCGACCATGGGCAAAACTATGGGTAGCTCATATAAAAATTATGGCGATCGTATTGCTGTTGTTGGAGTTCCACCGAAAGGTCTTCTCGGTAGTGAGTTTGCTGAAATCTTTGAAATAAACCAAAAAGACCAGGTTCTAGAAGGTGTAAATCTTGAAAGAAATCTTTCTCTCTATAGACAAATCTATCATCTTATTCAACAACAACATCTACAATCTTGTCATGATGTCTCTGAAGGCGGTTTGTTTGTAGCTTTATGTGAACCTTGTTTTACAAAAAATTTAGGTGCAGACCTCACACTAAGTGAAATTGACAGTAGTGAAGAAAATATTTTTGAGTACCTTTTCTCAGAGGCCCGCGGAAGATTTGTGATTTCATATCAGAAAGATAAAGAGCAAATTTTAAGTGAATATTTGAAGGATCATGACTTTACTCCTCTTGGTGATATTACCCAGGAATCAAATTTCATCATCAAAAACTCAAGCTCAATACTCCTAGAACATACTGTTCAAGATATTAATGAAATATGGAATAAATTTCAAAAGGATATCTTATGAAATTTCTTATTCTCTGTGGAGATGGTATAAATTGTGAAAGAGAAACTAAGATTGCCTTTGAAACAGCTGGACATGAAGCTGAAATACAAACTCTCAATCATCTTTTAATCAACCCCGACGATCTCTTTGAATACGATGGATTGGCCTTACCTGGAGGTTTTTCTTTTGGAGATGACCTCGGATCTGGACGAGTATTTGCTCAGAAAATTAAAAAAGGCCTTGGGAGTGGATTTTTTGACTTTATCAAAGAAGGTCGCCCGGTCATTGGAATTTGTAATGGATTTCAAACATTAGTTCAACTTGGCGTTCTTCCTGAAATAGGCCCACGGAAATTAACTCTTACTTTTAATGATGTTGGTCATTTCATAGATCGATGGGTAAGTCTGGAAGTTAATAAAAATTCCCCTTGTATATGGACGATTGATTGCCCAAAAGAAATAACACTTCCCATACGTCATGGTGAAGGAAAAATTGTACTGCTTAATGAATGCTCGGAAGATATACAAAATGATCTGCTAAAAAATGGACATATAGCACTAACATACAAAAATAATCCCAACGGATCTGCACTAGATATTGCTGGCCTTACAAATACCAGAGGAAACGTGCTCGGATTAATGCCGCATCCCGAGGCCTCGATATTTCAAGCGACATTATCGAGTGTTGAACAAGATTTTAACAAACCGGCAGATGGATTGAGCTTTTTTGAAAGTATAACAATTTAGCGAGGTAATGATGAAAAAAACAAAAATTCACAGGGCCCTTATTAGTGTTTCTGACAAGAGTAATCTTAAAGAAATTGTCGAGCATTTGAACAAATCAAATGTTGAAATCATCGCAAGTGGAGGAACCGGAAAATTTATAAGCGAGCTAGGAATTAAATATACACCCATCCAAGAAATCACCGGAAACCCTGAGTCTTTTGGAGGGAGAATGAAAACACTCTCTTTCCAAGTTGCAAGTGCCTTACTCTTCAGAAGAAATAATCCTAACGACATAGAAGAAGCTAAAAGTTTAAATATTTTGCCCATTGATTTAGTGATTTGTAATCTCTATCCGTTTTCACAAGTTGCAAAAAACGAGGCAGAAATAGATTGCCTCGTTGAAAATATTGATATCGGTGGCCCAAATATGATTCGTGCTGCTGCCAAAAATTATGAGTCAGTTGCTGTCCTCACAGATCCAAAGCAATATTTTAAATTCATTGAAAATACAAAGGTAAATCTTGAAACAACATTTGAATATAGAATAGAACTCTCATTGGCCGCATTTGAGCATACAGCAAAATATGACGCTGTTATTTACAATACTTTGTGCAAGAGATTTAACCAAGAAAGTTCGCTTATCTCTATTGATTTAAATGAATCAAAAAAACTTAGGTATGGTGAAAATCCACATCAAGATGGATATGTGGTTAGTGGGCCAGTTCAAGGTTTAGCAAATAACATTCCTCTCCAGGGGAAAGAACTCTCTTTTAATAATTTGGTCGATTCTGATGCTGCCCTAAAGGCATGCCTCGATTTTAATACTCTCGCAATGAACACCTCTTCTCAATATAAGTACGCAACGATTATTGTTAAACATGCTAACCCATGTGGTCAGGCCCTTATGAGTTCTCCTCTTGAATCACTCAAAATGGCCTGGAATTCAGACCCAATCAGTGCTTTTGGTGGTGTCATCTGTGTGAATGGAGAATTTGATGCAGAAATGGCCAATTTTGTGAACCAATACTTTGTGGAAATTATTATTGCACAAAAATTTAGTGATTCGGCCAAAGAACTATTATCACAAAAAAAGAATTTGAGATTGTTAGAGTACGATTTTGAACTATCTAAAAATGATCAGACTTTAAATGTTAAAAGTATTGATGGTGGATATGTTTTACAAAATCAGGATATTTTCTCCCAAGAAGAGTTTAAGATAATCACTAAGACAGAAAAAGATTACAATAGAGAGTTTTTAAATTTTTCGGTTCTAAGTTGCAAAAGTTTAAAAAGCAATGCGATTTCAATTACCGCAAAAAATGAAAATGGATTTTTTCTCCAAGGAGCAGGTATGGGAAATCCAAACCGTCTAATCTCATTAAAACAGGCCGTTGATAAGGCCACAGATAATAACTATATGGATCTCAAAGAGAGCATCCTCGTTTCAGATGCTTTTTTTCCTTTTGATGACAATATTGAACTGGCCAATAGCTTTGGAATAAAAACAATAATTCAACCAGGTGGAAGTATTAAGGACAATGAAGTCATTGCTTGCTGTGACAAATATGAAATTTGCATGTATTTTACGGGAACAAGACATTTTAATCACTAGGAATATATTATGATTAGTTATGAGGATGCGGGAGTGTCAATCGAAAAGGGCGATCAATTGGTTGCTCGAATCAAGGAAAAGGTAAAAAAAACTTATGGACAAAATGTTGTAAGTGGAGTCGGTGGGTTTGCAGCTCTGTATAAGATCTCAAAAGAGAAATACCTCGCAACAGGAACTGATGGGGTAGGTACAAAAATCAAGTTGGCAATCGAAATGGGAATACATAATACGATAGGAATTGATCTCGTTGCGATGTGTGTAAATGATATAATTTGTACTGGCGCTAAACCTCTTTTCTTTCTTGATTACTTGGCCACGGGAAAACTTGATGTTGAAATATCTTCACAGATTATTGATGGAATCGTTGAAGGATGTCTACAATCTGAAATGGCCCTGATTGGTGGGGAAACCGCAGAAATGCCTGGAATGTACAACGAAGGTGAATATGATCTTGCAGGATTCGCTGTTGGTGAGGTTTCGCAAGAGAGAATAATTGATGGGCGCTATGTTTGTGAGGGAGACCGTATTATTGGAATAAACTCTTCTGGCCCACACTCCAATGGCTTTTCTTTAATAAGAAAACTTATACGCAATGATGAAACTGATCTTTGTCATCAGGCACTCACTCCGACAGCAATTTATGTAAAACTTATACATGCTTTACTTGAAAAAATTCCAGATCATATCAAGGGAATAGCACATATAACAGGAGGTGGGTTTACAAATATTGCACGAATTAACTCACGTTTCGATTATAAAATAGATAATTATCTCAATCTTCCACATAAAAAGTTTTTTAATATATTAAAAGACAGATCAAATTTGAGTGATGCTGAAATGTTCAAAACATTTAATATGGGAATTGGATTAGTCCTTATAACAAATCATCCTCAGAGTGTTTTAAAAGTGGCCAGTGAATATGATTTTACGGCCATTGACCTTGGGTCAGTTTATAAGGGCGAAGGAAAGATTGATTTTAATGGCCTTAAATTATAGATGAGAAAATTTGAAAACAAGAGATTTCCAAAGAGTAATTGGAATGGAGAATTCACTCCACCTCAGGGCCTCCCAATTGTTATTGAAATTGGTTGTGGTGTTGGTTTGCATCCCATACGCTTTTCAAAAGAAAATCCTGATAAGTTTTTAGTGGCGATAGAACATACTCAAACTAAATTTGAAAAATTTTACAGAAGGTATAAAAATAATAGGATGCCATCGAATTTATTGCCAGTTCATGCCAATGCTTTATCTTGGATAAACGAATTCGTGCCCGAAAACTATGTTGATCAGTATATTTTTTTATTTCCAAATCCATATCCAAAAAAATCACAGGAAAATAAGAGATTCTATGCGATGCCTTTTTTTGGCCATTTAATTGATACTTTGAAAAATAAAGGAAAAATTTTAATGGCCACAAATGAAGAATTTTACTACTCGGGACACAGAAAATACTTATCTGATGTATGGGGATTGAAAATAGTCTCTGATAAACAAAATAAGATCGGGGAGAATATACCACGCACACATTTTGAAAAAAAGTATCTAGAACGTGGAGACACAATTTATGAATTAGAATTTGTCAAAGATTGACGGCCCTAGTTCAAAAATATGGACGTTTAGATAGTGTTGAAGAAGTAGTTCTTTCTACCAATTGCGAATTGGTACTGTTGAAATTGAGTTTTTAGGTGATCCATCAATAAGTCTATCTGAATAAGTGAGATAGACTAAAGTATTTCGTTTTTGATCGTAAAATCTTATAACTTGCATTTTTTTGAATATAAGAGAGGTTTTTTTAGAAAAAACCTCTTCTCCGTTCTTAAGTGTATCTTTGAAACTGATAGGACCTATTTGCCTGCATGAAATTGAAGAGTCTGATAAATCCTCTGCTAAACCCAAACTTCCACTTATACCACCAGTTTTTGCACGAGACAGATGGCAAGATACACCTTCAACCTTTGGGTCATCAAATACTTCAATCACTATCTTATGATTTGGACCGATTAATTTGAAAGTTGTAGATACTTCCCCAATAACCTCAGCTTGAGCAGAAAAATTGAGAAAAATGATTGTGAATATAGCTAGGAGTTTCATAATTAGGACGCCTTCTTATTCAACATTTTATTTTGGCAAAAGAGTGATCCTTCTTTATTTGATTTTTCTTCGGCCTTTTGTGTTGCTTTTTGATTTCTGTATGACTTTACTTTATCTTTTACATTTTTGTATTTATTCCTAATAGGTCTTAATACTTTATCGTAGAAAGTTTCCCATGACTTGTAATAAATATTTTCATAGGCCCATTGAGAAGTACCCAAAAATGTCCCACCCATAAAGGCCATGAGTACCACAAATCTTTCAGCAAGTGTTGCAAAATTTAAATTAGCTACGTTGAATGAATCAACTTGTAAACTAATTGCCAAATAGGTCGTAAGTACCGCACCTAAGAAAAATGAAGAAAACCAAGCCGTTTTAGGGTTTTGAGCATTGAATTTAGCTGGAAACTTAAGAACTAGATCAGTTGCTTTTACAATGGCCTCTTTTCTTAGTTCAACAGATTGAGTCGTTTTAAATTCTCCATTACTTGCAATAATATTGTCAATGGTTTCAAAAGTAGAATCACTGAGGGATTTGTCACCGGCCTTTTTGGCCTCTATGTAAATGGCAAGTTGTTTCAGAAGTTCACCATTATTTTTATACATAAGTTCATTAATTTTTAGATCATCGATTTTATTTGTTTTCAAACCTTTAGTTTCTAAAGCTGATTTGAATTCCTCAAGATAATCTTTTTGAGAGATATTTTTGCCTTCTTCTAGTTCAATAAGAAGATCACTAAAGGCCTTATCCATATCTTCTATGTTGTCATTTTTTGCTGCCTCATAAATTGAATCAACGGCCGCTTTAACTCTACTAAAAGAATTCTCGACACGTTCTTCTTCCATATGATTTCCACGACTGACAACAACCCATGGCCATGCAAAACTAGGATATGCTGATAACCAAAAAAGAGCAAAGGCCATAAATGCTTCTGAAATAGTTTGCTCAGTAAAAAAGTATCTAAAAACAAGGTTAAAAATCATGGATGCCTGGATCGTTTTAAAATAGTTGTAAACACTTATGTTAAAATATCCACCAAAATTATTCATTTTAAAATTAAGAGCACTGTAAATCCATTCACCCAAACTACGTCCAATTTTTTCTGGGCGTTTATTAAATTCAAGTAATGCATCATTCTTTGGTGAAAAACCACTATTCATTGTGAGCCGATCTGCTTTGATTTCAGGAGGAAGTGGGTTTTTCGCATTTTGATAAACAAGCATGTTACGAGGCCCGGCCATAAGTGCATGGATAAAACAATTCATCCAGGCATCATTTAGATGTTCTAAAGTAGAAAACATTTGAGTCCATTCATTTGTATGAGCAAGTAAGTGTGCATCTTCCAAATTTGCACGTTCTCCAATATAGGCAGTTATACCCGCAACCATTGCGTGATCTAGGAGCCATTCAATATTAGTTTGATTTGAAACAAATTTATTGGCAACTACCGAGTTAAGAAGAGCAAATTGTTCATCACCAAATCCAGCGATTCCTTTCCAAAGGGAAGAGAAGCCAGGTTTTGCAAAAGTTTTATATTTTTTCCATTTAAATTTATTGTTTTTAATATCTTCCGTGTATTTTTTTCCTTTTTCAATAAAGAACATAACGAGATCTTCTTTAAATTCAATGGCCCCTTTTTCATTTTTAACAAACTCAATAGTACCAGGTTTATATTGTTTTAAAATTTCGCTATGAATATTTTCCGCTAGATAATTGAATTTTTTAAATATTTCTTTATTCAATCCTTGATTAATCATATCTTCAACACTGTGTCTTCCTTCCATGACTCGTTTCAGAATTTCTGTCTCGTCTCCGAAATCCGTTGCCATAAGGAGTGAAGCAATCCCATTGGCCAAGATAGTGACCCTTTTAGCCTCTTTTTCAAGATCATTTAGAAGATGTGTTTTATAATTTAGATTTGATTTTCTTTTGTAGACATATTTTTGAGCTAGAGATGCATTATTAGTATCGTAGAGATCTTTTAATTCAGAAAGAGATTTACCTTTACCCATAATAGCGTCTGTTAAGACGTTACCTGGTAAGTTTGTTGATAGAAATGTTCCAAATTTTGGGGCCTTCCCATTTGCTCTTAATTTTGTATAGTCTTCTTTTGACAATAGTGGGTGATTAGCAGACATGAATGATAAAGGGGATTTACCTCTGGCCATTGTTTCCATTATATGTTGACCAAAGATCATATCGTAATAAGTTGGAAAAAGTTTGATCATAAGAGCATAAATTTTTGCCATAAACGTTATCATTGCTTGAATAACATCTAAATTTTTATATTTTTTGAGAGCAGAGTGAGATTTTGTACTTAACCATTCTGCAAATACTTTAAAAGAGCCAACTGCTTTCATCTTAGCAAGGTCAGCACTTACTCTAACCCTATCTAGAAGTTTTACAGAAGAAGCAGAGGCAAAAATGATGAGAGGATAGAGTGATAATAAAGTTACAACCCCAGCACGTTGAATCCACTTGTATTCTGCATCAGTGACAATTCTATGAAAATCACTGTTCATAAATGTATTAATGTAAGTTTGAAACCATACAGAAGAGCCCTGATAAATTTCAACAATGCCTACATGTGCAGCGATTGAGGCCGCAACAGCGATAGCGGTTATTTTTGTAACTCTTTTCAAATTATCAATATTTAAAATTTTATCGAAAAAATCTTGTTCTACGTATGCTCCATATGATTTTCCTGAAAGATGCTCAGTAAGTAGGAGGTCAACTGAGGCGTTCAAATTTTTAGCATTTAGTCCTTCGGTAATAAAATCTCTACGTTTTTGAACATCTGGTTTTTCAGATATTTTGAGGGTTGGAATTTTTAGATCAATTTCCTTAATTGTTTCAGGTGCTCGTTCGAACACGATTTTTTGAGAGTTATGCCATTCTAATGAAGATATATCCTCATTGCTAGAATTATTGGCCTTAGACTGAAGGACTTTAGCGTGATCAATCATATCGATTACACTATCTCTTGAGTATTTCAATGCGGAACCTTCAACCGCTTGTCTTGAGGTATTATCTTGGATACCAAGAATTTTATTTTCATATTCTTTATAAAGATCGCCAATTCTAGCCCCATCTTTGTCTTTTGCATCTAGAAGGACCTTCAATTTTTCAAGTGGTAAATAGGGTGCATTTGCATTTTTTTTGAATTTCTTCAATGCTAATTTAGCATTGGAATAGAGAACTTTTTTTGTTGAGGCGTCTAAATTTTCAAATTTTTCTCTATCATAGTTTTTAAACTCTTTAATCATCTGAAAATCTATAAAAGCAGACTCAACTGAAGAAAGTGTAGTACTTGTGGCCTTCTTCAATATTTCTTCAAAATATTCCAAATTAAGAGTCTCATCTTCAAAATCTATTTTAGGACTTTCTATACCAGATTTATTGTATAACCCATCTATTAGAACTTGTAGTCCATGAGATTTTTGCTGGAAAGCGGTTTCAAGATCTATACTTGTTTTATAGAGATTTAACTTGTCTCTTATGTCAATGAAACTTTTTGCCTCTTCGATGACAAATTTATGATATTCTGGAATGACAAAAGAACTTTGACCTTTGTTTTCAGTAACGGTATCGGTATTCCAGTACCTTCTCATTGTTTCACTTATTGTTTCAGTATATATTGCATGAGTAGCAGCAGCGGATTTAGCGGCCATAAAAGTCATTGCTTTATGCACTTTCCCTGAAATTGCCTCATTTGAAAAAATCCCTTCTACTCTTCTTGATCCGTCCTTTTGTTCATTATAAATAACTATTTGACCAGTTTTAATAACAGGTCGTTTTTGTTCATCTTGGGGGATGATTACATCATTTTGATCTATTTGTTCAGTGGCAAATTTTTCTACTTCATCTATAGAAAAGATTTCAATTCCACGTCCAATTTGAGTGATTTTAGTGCTCTCATTCAATTCTTTATCGGTAATCATTGTGTCACTTTTTGCATGATAAAGTGTAATCGTTGGAAGTGATGTTCTGAATGCGTATTGTCTGGCAAATCTTTTTTCTAATAAATAGATTTTTTTATCTTTTGTTATGAAATATACATTTTCATGGTCCTGAAATATTGAGGTAACTTCAAGATTTTCAAAGATATGCTCGACAATATTTTTATTTCCATTTTTTCCATATATAGTAAGCTTACCATCTTCTAGACCAAATTCTATTGTATCAATTCTGAAAAATGGGACATGTTTGTTTGTTACTGCAATGTCATAAACTTCGTTATTGGCCAAATCAACAACCTTCTGTCCGACAAAATTGAATGGGTCAATAACTTCCATAGGAAGGTCTTTCAATTGTCCTCTGTTAAGTGCGTTGAGCATATTATCAAGTTCTGCAAGTTCTTTCCGGTCAAGATTATTTAAATTTTGGCTCAACTTAAGAAAGCTTTCCATCGTTATTTCTAATTCAGGTGCGGATTGATTTTTTGCTATTGCCTGATATGGTGTCAAAATTGAGAGGAAGATTGAAAATGATGTAATTATGGCAGATAACTTTCGTTTTAGTGATATGTACATTTAAGACCTCTCCTCAATTTACAATAAATACCGAGCATATTTTTATGCCTTAAATTCATAATTTATAATAGAAATATCTAGCAAAATGAAAAAAATTACATTTATAGAAATAAAAGTTATTTATAATTTTCCAATTATGAAAAATGTTTCAGCAAATATATAAATCGTTTAATATTAATGCTTTGCAGTTTTAGCATCTATACACTTGGAGACTTAGACTCAATGACTTACTATGAAATGCTTATAAATTCTGAGAAACTTTTTAAAAGTATCTGAAATCTTGTTAAAGGCCTTAAAATTGAAAAAATGGTAGGGTTTCAGCTGTTGATTAAAAACCTATTCAAACCTGTTCATGTGCCTTGTTAACTATTTAAAATCTTATAAATTTTTCCTCCTGCTAAAATAAGTAATCAGGAGGTTCGTATGTTTATTTCAATAGGTAAGGCCAGTATAATGATGGGCGTTTCTGTCACAACTTTAAGGTCATCACTAAAGTCCAGTCCATCAAAGAAACCTTCTCTTTTTAGTTGTTTTGCTTTTCCCATTAACTTTGCCATTTTTCTTTGGTCCACTCCAAGTGCTTTATAAAATCCATAGGCCGCACCTGTCCATTGTTCCCACGCAAAGAGAATCTCACCAAGAAGTTCATCTGGCAGGTTTGTGATTTTCCCCTTGGGAGTTCTGTAAGAACTAATTTTTTTACTCAAAATTGTTAAATCCATTATTAAAACCTCCTGTTTTATGGATAGTTCTAATATCTCAGGAAAAATCAAATTGAAAAGACGGGGAACTTTGACGATTTACAATTGAAATACAAATCAGCTCTTAACGACAATGTCCTTTTTGTGGCGGATAGATTTTATCCAAGCTCAAAAAAGTGTGGCCGATGTGGCAAGATCAAGAATGACTTGAAGCTTAAAGACAGAAGGTATAAGTGTTCCCACTGTGGATTGGATATTGACAGAGATTTAAACGCGGCAATTAACTTAGAAAGTCTTGTTAATCATAGAATACGGGGAGCTGCCTCGGAATTTACGCCTAAGGAGATGACGGCAATTGATCTTTGGAAACTATCTAAAGATAAAACCAGCATCGATGAACTAGGAAATGAACACCAGAATTATGTGAGTAGTTTTGGGTAAGTTTCATTCAGCGGAAACTAATTATCCATAGATGTTTCCCAACCGATAATAAAAAAAAATCTACCGCTCTAAAGGTTAAAGTCGGTGAAAGCTAATTTTACTTTTTTTTTTCTACTTTTGAAGTAGTTAGGATCAGTTCTACTATTTTGTGAACATTCATTTTAAGTAACTCATTTTTGTCATATCTTTCTGGCCAAAGTCTAGGGAGTTCATCAATCTGACCTCGTAGTATGAGATCTTTATTGGCGGCCACTTCATCAACCTTAGATACTGGTGTAAAATGCGGAACGCTTTGCAAGATTTCAGGAGCTTCATTTATGAGTGACTTTATGGCCAGAACAATATCTACAAAATGATCCAGTTCGGCCTTAGAAAAAGATTCTGTTGGCTCAATCATAAGTCCAAAGGCCTCTGGAAAAGCAACTGTGGGGGCGTGTAAACCAAAATCTAAAAACAACTTACCAACTCTAGCAATGGCCAAAGTCTTTGGTGTTCCGGCTTCTGCCATTTTTTTGAATTCTTGATCACTAAGCGTAATAATAAATTCATGCATCCTGGGATTATTTCCACAGTCACTTGGCAGGGTGATAAAAGAACCTTTAATCTTCGAATGTAAATATCTTGCACTAAGAACTGCAAATGCTGACATTTCTTTAATGCCTTCACTCCCCAGAGCTTTTAAATAAGTATAGGCCCTAATTTTATGAGCAAAATTCCCCATATGTCTATGAAAACTACCAATACTCTTAGGCGCCTTGTACACAGAAAACTTATCATTTTCCTTAGCAACTTGAATTCCCGGTATATAATCGACAAGCTTTTCACTAACAGCAACTATCGCATCTCCAGGGCCACCTCCACCATGTGGTATCGTCCATGTTTTATGCAAATTATTATGAACTGCATCGACACCCATTTCTGCAAGATTCACCCAACCCGCAATCGCATTCATATTGGCGCCATCCATATATACGAGAGCATCGATAGAGTGAAGGATACCGGCCATTTGTTTAAAAGAAGTTTCAAATACTCCAGATGTATTTGGATTTGTAACCATGATTCCCATGATTCGCTTTCCATATTCTTGTACATAATTATTAATTTGATCAATATTCATCAAACCATTTTCATCGGCCTCGACGGTTAATATACCTGAGATTGAGTCTTTTGTTTTCTTACTAATCAGTCCGGCCATTGTCGCTGTTGCTGGATTTGTGCCGTGAGCTGATCGGGGTATAAGAATCAAATCTCTTATTTCTCCCTTATCTCTATGATATGCCTGAAACATTTTTATCCCAACCAGTTCTCCTTGTGCTCCAGCAACTGGTTGTGTTACTACTGCGGCCAAACCAGTCATACTCTTAAACATTTCTTGTGTTTCATAAAGAATATGCAAACATCCTTGAGCATCTTCTTCTGGCACATCAGGGTGTATATCAGTAAAGCCACTTAAAGAAGCTGCATAATCATTTATATAGGGATTATACTTCATCGTACATGAACCGAGAGGGTAAATGGAATCATCCGGGCTGACATTGAGATGAGATAATTGCTGATAGTAATTTTTAAGCTCTTCGGGCCCATATTTCCTAAGACCTACCTTAGATTTTCTTAAAAGATTCGTTGGAATTTCTAAAATAGGTTCTGCTTGATTGTGTTTACCTCCACAAGAGAGAATAAAATCATGTAATTTCTCAACATCTTCATCTGATTGCCAATCAGAAAATGAAACAAGTATCGCATTTTCATCTCCAACCTGATTTGTTAAATTCACTCCAATATGTAAATCTTCCAAAGATGCCTTTTTGATGAGGTCATTTGCTTGAATATTTTTAAATTTGATTGCTACTTCATTGTAAAAAGTAGAGGTCGGATAGAGAAGTTCGACTTCTGTTAAACCAGAAATTAATTGTGCAAAATCAACGGCCCTTTTTCTCCCAAGTAAATGAGCTTGTGACATACCTTCATCGCCTCTTTGTAGTAAGGCCGCTCCTGCAATAGTGGCCACAAAGGATTGATTTGAACAGATATTTGAAGTTGCTTTCTCTCTTCTAATGTGTTGTTCACGTGTTGAGAGAACCATTGCTAGACACTCTTTACCATCTCTATCAACGGCCCTTCCTACATATCTACCTGCAGTTGATCTGATAGATATTTTGTCTTTTTCATTATAGCGGATACCAAAAATTCCTAGACCAGGCCCTCCAAAATTAGGCCCTAAACAAAGATGTTGTCCTTCTCCCACTATGATATCTGCACCTTGGGCAGAAGTCCCAAATTCACTTGGTGGAATAAGACCGCTTTGGCCTAAAAGCATTGGATCAAATATGGCGACTGATTTTATAGATTTTTCAAAACATAAATCAGTAATCTCGTGGATATCTTCAAGTATACCCATCGCATTGACTTGAGGAAAACAGATACAAGAATATTCATTCTCTTTATTTTCAATTTTTTTCTTTAAGCTTTCGATGTCAACTTTACCTTTTTTGCGGTCAAAGGGAATCAACTCTATCGTGGTGTCTGTCTCAATTGCTTGAGTCATTAAAACTTCAATATCTGATTTGTAAATAGATTCAAAAACGAGTGCCTTGTTTCCACTTTTCTTTAGACGATTAGCAGTTTGAATTGCTTCAAATAAACATGTAGATCTATCGTACAATGAAGCATTGATGGCCTCAAAACCAGTTAATTTTGACAGAACACTAGAATATATCCACAAGCTATTTAATGTACCTTGGGATCTTTCAGGTTGATATGGAGTATATGCGGTAGTTAGTCCTCTTAAGCTACAAACAAAAGGAACAATTTCAGGAACCTTATATTGCTGCAATCCATGTCCTAAAAAGGAAGCTTTAATATTATTTTTTCGAGAGAGATCTTCCATATGTTTTACAAGGTCGTTGTATTCAATTTTGTCTGTAATGTGAGGGGTTTTTGAGAAAATAATATTATCATCAATGTGTTTGTAGAGTTGTTCATAAGAGGTTAGTTTGATTTCCTCAAGCATTAATCGTTTTTCTTCTTTTGAAGCGATAATAAAGTTTTGAGCAAGTTCTCTTTTGAGTTCTTGGGGATTATAGGGTAGTGAACTTTTAGTCATATGTTATTAACCTTTGATAAATATAGGAGAGCTAAAATACAATGAAGGATTTAGATTATAAAGGAGATTTTATTTACGTAGATTCTGATATTGATCTTCCAATTCATCTTCGCTTATTATTTGAATCTGAGAACATATATAAAATAGGGCCAACTGCTGCAGAGCTTTCAAAAAGTCGTTTTTACTTCAAATTCAGCAAGTATCTGAGTCTTTTTGACAACGTGATGAAAAAAGAGATTTTTTTTGATTTGAATAAAGAATATTTTCTTAGGTCAAATAAAAAAGGATCTTTACCGTTCGGTCCTTTGGGAAGGGCCGTCGGAAAGGATAAGGATGTTCATCTCATTGATGCGACTTGTGGAACAGGTAAAGACATGATTCTTTTTCTATCCATGGGCGTGAAAAAAATTTCAGCATACGAAAGGTCTCCTTGGGTCTACCCATTGCTTTTAGATTCAACTAAAAACTTGTTTAAAGAATTTCCTATTTTAGAAGATTCGATATCCTTAAATTTTGGAATGCCTGGTAATATTTCTGCTGATATCATTTACTACGATCCCATGTATCCCACAAAAAATAAGTCGGCCTTATCAAGAAAAGAAATGGAATTTTTTAAAACAATTATTGGTAGTGATAGTGATAGCAAGGAAGAGTTAGAAAGGTTACGAAATTTCGATGTGAAAAGAGTCATCGTGAAAAGACCAATTAAGGCGAAGGACTTGTTAAATAAACCTCATTTCTCTGTAAAAGGTACTACAACTCGCTATGATATTTATTTAAAAAATAAGTAAGAAAGAGTAAGAAAAACTCCTAACAGTATCTTCAATTAGATGTAAGAAAATGTGAGGTGTATTCAAAAAAAAACTTCTATATAGTTTTCTCCAACACTGGAGAGACATATGGAATTGATTACTCATTTGTATGGTAAAGAAACCGAAGACGTTGTAGTTAATGTAACACCTTTTTTTATGGAAGAAAGATCCAATCCCAGGCTTGGAATTTATTTTTTTGCCTACAAAGTAAGTATAACAAACTTAGGAAATCAAAATGTAAAAGTCCTAGGCAGAACATGGAAAATTCGCGATGGTAAAGGACAAGAAGAAATCGTGAAAGGTCAAGGAGTTGTCGGCAAGTTTCCAAATATTTCACCAGGTTCTACTTTTGAATATACATCTTTTTGTCCACTTGAAACTCCCTCTGGTAATATGAGAGGGGAATTTCATCTCGAAAGTGAAGACTCAAAAAAATTTGATGCCGACATCCCATTGTTTTTTCTTAGAACTCCTTTTGACAATATAACAAAATCTATTGACGGAGAAGTTGGCCAGTACGCAGCCCTTTAAAGTAAAACCTATTTGACTCAACCCACTTTAAATGAGATTAGATCATTATGAAAAAAGATGATATCAGTTTAAGTGCAGAGTTAGATGGAAAAGTTATCTATTTAACTATTGAACATGATCCTACCTATTTATCTCCTGCAGATCAAACAGTAGATAAAAATACGAAACGGGCAATCAAAAAAGGAAAAGTTTCCTTTTACAATATTCTCATTTCTGTGAACGATAATTTCAACCAGTACTACCTTCCTTCTCAAATTTTTGCTTCAGATGAAAAGATATTAATGAGAGAGCTTAGTGAGCTCATTAACGAAGAAGACTTTCTTAAACGAATAAACAAGTAATTTAATAGACAGTGAAGCTATTCATACTTTTAATATTGAGTTATACTCCTTAGCAATAATTTAAAAGGGAAAACATAATGGGCAAAAAATATCACGTATATGGAATAGGCAATGCGCTATTAGATATGGAATTCGAAGTTGATGAATCCTTCTTGAAAAAGTCTAATATTGAAAAAGGTCTTATGACTCTCGTTGATGAGAAGAGGCAAAATGAACTATTAGATGAAATTGAAGGAATAAAACACAAAAGGAGTTGTGGAGGTTCAGCTGCAAATACAATGATCGCAATAGCACAACTTGGTGGTAAGGCCTTTTATTCATGTCGTGTTGCAAATGATGAGCAAGGCGAATATTACATGAAGGATTTGCTATCAAATGGTCTAAAGTCAAATCTTGTCTCAACTGTAAGACCAGAAGGGCATACTGGTAAATGTCTCGTCTTTATTACTCCTGATGCAGATAGGACTATGAACTCACATCTGGGTGTTTCTGAAGGTCTATCTACAATGGAACTTATTGATGATGAATTAATAAGCTCCGAATATGTTTATATCGAGGGTTATTTAGTTACTTCTAATACTGGAAGAGAGGCCGCAATCAAGGCCAGAGAATTAGCAGAGGCCCATGGAGTTAAAACAGCACTAACTTTTTCAGATCCAGGTATGGTGGAGTATTTTAGAGATGGTTTAAATCAAATGCTTGGAGAAGGAGTAGATCTCCTTTTTTGTAATGAATATGAGGCCTTAAGCTACACAGGAGCTAAGGATGTGCAGTCAGCAGCAGAATCTTTAAAATCTATTGCAAAGAAGTTTGCTATAACCACTGGCCCAAAAGGGGCACTTGTCTACGATGGACAAAGTTTTCATCAAATTAAAGGTATAAATGTAAAGGCCGTTGATACAAATGGCGCCGGTGATTTATTTGCAGGATGTTTTCTTTATGCAATAACTCATGGTTATGATTTTAGTCAGGCAGGTAAATTGGCCTGCGAAGCATCTAGTAAATTAGTGACTCAATTTGGAGCGAGATTAGTTGCTGATCAATTGAAAACAATTTTAAAAAACGCATTATAATTTAGAGGATTTTATGGCCTACGAGAAAAGAGTTTTAATTTCACAAATTGATAATGGAAATTTTCTAGATAAAACAATTACTATTGGCGGATGGATTAGAAGTGTTAGGAATTCTAAAAAATTTAGCTTTATCGTTATAAACGATGGATCATCACAAGAGAGTTTGCAAATTGTGGCCGATGCAACCATCGAGTCTTACGATGTTGTTAAAAGTCTTTTAACAGGTGCCTCAGTTCTTATAACAGGAAAAATTGTTTCTTCTGGAGGACATGGACAAAAATTTGAAATGCATGCAAGTCAAGTGAAGCTAATTGGAGAGGCCAACGAAGAGTATCCCTTGCAAAAGAAAAAAACCTCACTTGAGTTTTTAAGAGAAAATGCTCATTTAAGACCTAGAACAAATACTTTTGGTGCTGTATTCAGAGTTAGAAGTACCTTGGCCTTTGCTACACATGAATTTTTTCAGAACCGCGGACTCTACTATATTAATACTCCTATAATTACTGCCTCTGACTGTGAAGGGGCCGGTGAATTATTTAAAGTCACAACCCTTGATTTTGAAAAACTACCAAAAAATGACAAAAATAAGGTAAATTTTGAACAAGATTATTTCGGAAAAGAAGCAAACCTAACGGTTTCTGGCCAACTTGAGGCCGAATGTTTTGCTCTCTCCATGGGAGGAGTCTATACTTTTGGGCCAACCTTTAGAGCTGAAAACTCTAATACCCAAAGACATCTCTCTGAATTCTGGATGATTGAGCCAGAACTGGCATTTGCAGATTTAGAAGATGTGGCAGACCTTGCAAGTGATTATCTGAAGTATCTTATTGAATCGGCCATGGAAAAGTGCCCACAAGAATTAGAATTCTTACAAAATACATACAAGAATGATCTTATAGAAACACTAAATCATGTTAAAAGTTCTGATTTTATCAAAGTCTCCTATACTGAGGCCATTGATATACTCGAAAAAAGCGGAAAGAAGTTTGAATTTTCTCCAAAATGGGGAGTTGATTTACAAACTGAGCACGAAAGATATCTCACCGAGGAACACTATAAATTACCAGTGATTGTGACAGACTATCCAAAAGATATAAAGGCCTTTTATATGAAACTCAATGATGATGGAAAAACTGTTCGGGCCATGGATATCTTAGTTCCTGGAGTTGGTGAAATCATTGGAGGTTCTCAAAGAGAATGCAATTTAGGCAAATTGAAAAATAGAATGGAAGAAATGAATATAAATCCTCAAGATATTTGGTGGTATCTAGATTTACGACGTTTTGGTTCCGTGCCACATGCTGGATTTGGATTGGGATTTGAAAGGGCCGTGATGTATATTACTGGTATGTCAAATATCAGAGATGTCATTCCTTTCTACCGAACACCAAAAAATGTAGATTTTTAAATATTTTGAGATTTTTTTAATTTGATGATGAACTCACTCCAATGATCATCTGGGAATTCCTCAATATCATGTGAGTGGGCCTCAATCTGGCCACCGTAAGATTCAATAAATGTTTTTACAAGTGGAAGTCCGTATCCTGTACCCTTTTCTCCGTCAGTTCCTGGCCGGCTGGTAGTAGTGTTAGGGTCAAATAATTTATCAACTAAATCTTTTGGCATTCCTATTCCACTATCTCTTAATTTAAAAATAATATGATCATTCTCTTCATATATTGAAAAAGAAATCGTTCCATTTTTTTCTGTAAACTTAATTGCATTTGTAAAAAGATTAGCGAAAACTTGGTTTGTAATACTTGATTTTTCACAAAGAAATTCAAGATCTAGGTTTTCACATACGACCTGATAATTTATATTTTTTTCTTGAAAGCGAGATTTAATCAAAAAATCAAGATCATTTAAGAGAGTTGAAACTTTTAATGGTGTTAAGACTATGTGTTTTTTATTATCATCTATAGATAATCGCTCTCTAGTATAGGCGAGAATTTCTTCGATTTTTTGATGTGATCTACCTAAACTTTTAAAAAGATGCTGAACTTTTTCATCTGGATTAACTATGGTTTGAGTTAATATTCTGTGAAAACCTTTGGCTATTGATAGTGGGTTGACAATATCATGGCAAAGAACTCTGAGAAACGTATTTTTTTCTTGATCCATTTGCTCAATTTTTTTAGTTTTTTGGATTGAATCTAAAATATTACGAACCCTAATATTGAGTACTAATCCTGAGACAGTATCTTTACTTAGAAAATCAGTAACGCCTTCTCTGAAGGCCTCTTGGAGCATGTCTTCTCCATCATGAGAAGTGCAAATTATCATGGGGATATTTTTTGTATTTTCAAGTGAGCGAATTTTTTTGAGAAGTTCAATCCCATTTGTCTTAGGCATTTCTAAATCTGAGAGTATTAAATCAGGAGGATCAGTTGTAATCGCTTCAAAGGCCTCGTCTGGATTTATAAATGTTTTGGTTTCATAATCACTAAGTAGGTGAGTGAAGAGTTTCAGAAAAACAAGTGTATCGTCTACTATATATATTTTTTCTTTCATTATTATATATTGCACTAGGGACAGAAAAAAATATAGTAGTTTTTAGATTTTTTCTAGGATCAGCACTTTTTTTGTGAAAATCGAAGCTTTAGGTAGGATTGGGCCTTGTTAGATATTTGATTGAATTAATTTCAATTTGAAGAATATTATAAATTTATCCCATGCTTATCTGGCATATTCAATTTGTAGACAAAATAGGACCCAAAAGAAAGATATTAATTTATGACCATTTGAGAAAAACTTCCATTTGCAGAAGATTTTTTCAAGTTAATCTGAACAGGTATTTGATCGGTGAGTTTTTTGACATGAGAGATAATACCAATTTGCTTTCCACTTTTACCTAAACGAAAGAGAGTTTCAGAAACTTCTTCAAGTGTTTCTTCATCTAATGTGCCAAATCCTTCATCAATAAAAAATGAATTTATCTCTGTTGTACCTTTGATGACAGATGATAATCCTAGAGCGAGTGACAGACTGACTAGAAATGTTTCTCCTCCTGAGAGTGTTGAAACTTTTCTTTTCTTATGAGCGAACCACCTATCATAGACAAAAAATTCACTTGAACCTTTGTTTGATTCACTTTCCAGTAAATAACGTCCACTGGCCAGAAATTGCAGTTCATGATTTGCTTGGGTAATAATTGAATCTTCAATAATACTTAAAGCATATGATCTAAACTCATCTCTTCCAATAATATCGACCAAAGTAGAAGTTGCTTTGAATTTTTCTTCAATCAAATTTAACTGCTCTCTAATAGTCATGAGTTTCTGTTTCTTTTTATGATAAAGATCGATCAGGACAGAGTTTTCGTTTAACTTCCGATTATAAGTATTTAGATCATTTTTCAGGTTATGAATTTCAGACTGAATATTAGCATTTAAGAATTCTAAGATTTCAGAATTATTTTCTTTGCTCGAGAGTACGAATTCCTCGTTGAGAACAGGAAAATGCTTATTTTTAATCTGTGCAGAGAGTCCGTTTATCTCTAAAATTTCTTGAGACAAAATGGTCTTGCTTTGGTTAATATTATCTTTACACATTTTTATGGTCGTTTCACTTTCTTTTAATGAAAGATTAATTGATTGGAAATTCTCTTCAACTTCTTTTTGAAAATCGTGTGCGTCCTGAGTCGATTTTGAGAGTTTTATCAGTGCTTGACTCGCACTAATGCTACCCTGATTGTTAAAATGTATAAGTTCTTTTTGGATTGAGATTACATCTTCTTCTAATTTCTGGATTAATTTATTTAGGTAGATAAATTTATCGCTATTTTCAGTTAATCTATTCTTACTCTCGAAGAGTCTTTTTTGATGTAAATTGAATTCGGTTTTTGCCTGTAATAATAATTCCCGGGATTTTATATAATGAGTTAGTTTTTGTTGTTTGAAATATGGTGATAAAAGACTAGTCTTTCTTTCAATTTGCTCAAAGAATTGATTAATTTCAAACTGAATAGACTCAAATCTAGTTTTAAATGCTTTAAAAGTCTGATTATTAATTTCAATTTTTATTTCAATTTCTTTAATTCTTTCTCGGAGGTTTTCAATTTGTACCTGATTTTTTTCTTTAAGAGAGAGATGTGTACGATAAGATTCTAATTCAGTTGATTTTTTGTGATTAAAAGAAGTTAAATCTTCTAAAGTTGTGACATTAAAATTTGAAAAAATCGATAAGTTTGCTTTATTAAATTTATTTCTTTCAAGTTTTAAAAGAACACAAGACTGTTCCAATTTATATTCGATATTTTTAACCTTTACTATTTCTTCTTCAATTTCTTTTAGATTATCGTTTAAAATTTTCTCTTCTTTGAGTAATTTTTCTATTTCAGCAGAAGAGTTTTTCGTATTTAATGGATACTTTAAAGGCCGATCGCAGACTGGACAAATCTCAGTTTTCTTAGCGTGTTCCTGACATATTAGGATACTCTCTTCTAGTTGATGAATTTTAATATTTTTCTGTTTCAGTTCTATCTTCGTTAAAGTTTCACATTTATTCTTGTTAAGGGACTCTAATATTTTTTTATTCTGAATATGTTGTTCATTTAGGGACAATATTTCATTATCAAGACGTTTAATATCTTGGAGATTATTTTGAACATTTTGAATTTGAATATCAAGCTCGGAAATTATTTTTTGAATATTTTCAAACTCCTTAGCGTTTATTTCGCTGAGATTATCAATTTGTAAACGGCATATTGAATATCTATCTTTAAGTACATATAAATCATTTTTTAAAATTAAACCTTGTTTAAAACAATCTTCTTTTGGTCTACTAATATTGTCGTATTCGCTTAGCAAATTTGATGTTTTATTACATAGAGATAAAAAAAACTCATCACTAAATGAGTTATAATTAAATAGCTCTATCCAACGGAGTATTTTTTGAATTTTTTGTGTGCACGCATTCATTTCTGATTCGATTTCATCATGGGCGTTCTGCCCCTGTTCAATCTGTTCTGCTAAATTTTTAACTTCATTTTTTTTAGATGAAATCTGATCTGAATATCCAAGTAGATCATTTTCCAGTTGGATGGCCTTTAGAAGTTTAGGACGGTTATTTGCTTCCTCTTTAAGAGCATTTTCAACTCTTATTTTTGCTTCATCTCGTTTATAAATCTGAGTTTGAATTTTTTTATAAAGATTTTGATAAGTTTCCTCATAATTATGCATTTTTAATCGAAATCTATCAATTGTTTCAATTAATGAGAGAATATTTTTAACTCTTTCATAATAAAGATCAAAATTTCCTAAAATCAACTTTAATTCAGACGACTTCTTTTCAACCAAAGAATAATCATCGATCATCATCTGAATTTCTCTATCAGAATATGGAAGACCAATATTTAATTGGTCGCGAAGATTAGAGATTTGAAGCTTTTCGTCTTTATGTTTTTGTTTCAAATAAGAATTTATTTCACCCAAATTTAAATTTGAAACTATTTTTTCTAATATTTCTTTACGATAAGTGAAACTCGCAGACAAAAAATTTGCAAAATCACCCTGAGGCAAGATAATCGTTTTCGTAAATTGTTCAAATGATAAGGGGATAATTTTTTCAATTTCATCATCAAAAATTTGATTATCTTTATAGAATACACGTTTAACTTGTACATTTTTTAAGTCAGTTCCATCCTTCCTTTGAGTTTTACAAATCCATTGGGCCTTGTAAATATGTCCTGAATGCTCAAAATCTAGCTCAATACTTCCTTGTTGCTGGCCAGTTGTGACATAATCTTTAGAGTGTGAGCCTCCTTTGATACTACGTCCGAAAAGCGCAAGACCAATGCTGTTAATGATTGTGCTTTTTCCACTTCCCGTGGGGCCTGTAATGGCAAATATTTCATCAGGGGGAAGTGAATCAAAATCGATAATCGTCTTATTTCTGAATGAAGCAATATTTTCGAGGATTATTTTTTTAAACCTCATTGGCCACTCCATCATTTTGTTGTTGTACTATCTTTGAATCCAGAATTTCTTGTTGGATGTTTTCAAAGTTTTTCTTGATATGAAGTGGAATTTCTTTTTGATACTTATCTTTATAAAAATCACTGAATAATTCAGTCACATTTAGTCCATTTATTTTTTTATAATCTTTGATTTGACCATATTGCTGGCCACTAATTTGAAGAGAAAGAAGTTTTACATGCTTAGGCAGTATCGTCCTGATTTTTTCATATAAATTCGGATATGGTTCATCTAATGTAATAAATAATTCAAGTAATATTTCTTTGGATTCATCCTGAAAAGTTTCCGGTAAATTGTCGATTTCATATTTTGTTATATTTAAACTTAAGAGTTCCTTTAATGTCGGAACATTTATCCAATTTGTTTGATATTTATCGTTGTCAAATTCGATGATAGCAATCTGCTTCTTGTTTGTTTCACTAAATCTGTGGGCCAAAGGAGAACCACAGTAGGCCATATATTTTTGTTTATCACTAAAATCTTGTTTTTTGTGAATATGCCCCAAAAAGACACCATTATAGTTTAAAAACGACTCTTTTGGGATTGAATCTAATCCACTTAGATGTAATCCAATTTCTGATCCAGAAAGATGATAATTTGCAAAAAGATGATGGGCCAAACAAAGGTTGAGATTATTTTTGTCTATTGATTTATTTAAAAAATGTTCAATTAGATATTGAAAATCATAATCTTCAAATTTGTTTTGAGTATTATGATCCAAACCATGGGCATATTTAATTAAATCTGTAGTTCGGAAATAAGGAAAGCATTTAATATGTATATTTGTATTTCTGATTTTAAATTCAAAATCAACTTTGTCATTAATGTTTGTCACTACTTCAATATTAAAATGTTTGAGAAGTTCTGCCGGGGCCTGTAAAAAGTTTTGTGAATCATGATTTCCTGAAATGATAAATGTCTTTAGGTCTTTAATACTTGAAATTCTATGTAAAAATGAAAAATAATCCTCAATTGCTGAATTCGCAGGAGTAGGGGAATCAAAAACATCTCCACTTATAAAAAGCAGATCAATTTTTTCTTTTTCTAAACAATTAATTAACCAATTTAAAAAGTACTTATGTTCTTCGTTACGTGAAAATGAATAAAGTTTCTTACCCAAATGCCAATCAGAGGTGTGTAGAATTTTAATCCTCTCATTCATATCCAGCTACTTATTGACCTGGTTTAGGGCCTTTAGGTCGATAATTTTTTTTGTTTTTGAAGTTTTTACTTTTGTTTCGAGATTTTGAATTTCTGTTGTCTGACAAATTTTTTGATTGATTGTTTCTTCCTGGCCGAGAATCTTTTTTTTCCTTATGATACAAAGTCCGGTCATTATTCTCATAAGTTACATCATCATCTTTATCCTGATACTTTAGGAGCGACTCATCAATATTTACTTCTTCAATCTCATCAATCAGCTCACCTTCCAAATCCTCAACATATTCCGTCTGGAAGTCTTCTCCTGATTCCAGCTGATTCTTAAGTCCTATAACAGTAGATGTCTCATCAGTAATATGGTGGAGTTTTTCAGGAAAATCTTTATCTTTTAGTTTTTCAGAAACGATCCATTGATCAACCGTATATCTTCTTTTAACTCCTTTAGTCGTAAGTAAATCAAATTGTTCCGGGATGATATGTAATCTTAAGACTTTTCCAATATCTCCGTTGAGAGTTTTGATTATATTTCCTTCTTTTGGGAGTTTTTTTCTTTTATCCGTATAAACATCGTCTTCATATTTTATACAACACTTAATCTGCCCACAGACTCCATTAATTTTACTTGGAATGAGTGCCAAGTTTTGATTCTTTGCCATTTTGATACTGACATTTCCATAGTCTTTCAGGAATGATGAACAGCATGTTTGTAAACCACATGCTCCTATGCCACCTATTGCTGCGGCCCTGTCTCTAACCGAAATTTGTCGAAGTTCAATACGCATTTTTAAATCTTGGACAAGACCCTTCACTAATTCTCTAAAATCTACTCTTTCTGGTGCATTGAAATAAAATACCGCTTTTTTGCCACCTTGGACAAACTCAACATGCGTAAGATTCATTTCTAGCTCATACTGATCAATATATTTTAGACAGATTTTCTCAGCATCTCTTTCTCTGTCATAATAAGACTTTTGCTTTTTTAAATCATCATCAGTTGCAATTTTATTAATTCTCTTAATTGGTAAAAGGCCTCGATTAAATTTCACTTGATACGGGAAGGAATTGACATAACCAACAGTCATTCCGCGGTCACTTAATGCGACTACCTTTTGTCCATACATATATTGTGAATCACCAATCAGAAAGGGTTGGCCTTTTGCATTGCCTGGAAATCTAACCCTTATAAATGTTAGAGACTCACCTGGAGTGAATTCACAATTGTCTTTGTTGGCCACTTCATCAAGTCCCAACTGGCCATCAACTGTTTCATCCTTTTTATTTAGAGCTTGTTCTCCCTGGGCAACTTTTTCAACATCTTCCGGGCGCTTAACTATCTGAAGTCCCTCTGGACGAGAATCTATAAAATCAGATTCTTCTTTTAGAGAATCCTCTGATGTTTCATTGTCCTTATTCATATTTTATATCCAATATTTTTCTATGTTGACCCGATATACTCATCTTTATGACATCTCTTGTAAAGGTTCACTGCATGAGGTGGTTTAAATAATTTTCTCTGTTTTCATCATTAGTTGCAGTGCTTTAGTAAGTGGAGTGATGAGGCAATTATGATACTTAAAACATTCTTTGGCCGATTTCACAGTTGAAAGTGCATAAGTTATTTGATGAAAATCTTTGCAATTATTCTCACTCCACAGGGTGAAGATATCAAAGAATTGACGCGCGAGCATTCTTTTATCCTTTAAATGGTCAACGCAGTCATGTAAGGTTTTAACACCTGTAATATACTGTGAAATAAGTTGAGCAATCGTGTGATGCTCCGGAGTGAGAAGTGATAGATCCTTAGATTCCATATTTTTAAAGGAACCATTAAGTATTTCAAGTAATTGGCCGTCTTCATTTTTGAAACCAATACTCAAAGAAAGTGCCCGAGACTCGATTGTCTGAATAAATTTATGCGCACTTGGGGCCAAAAAAAGAATACAAACATTTTGCCCCGGAGCTTCAAGAGTTTTTAGTAATTTATTGAGGATCGGAATAGTTAAGAGTTCAGCTTGTTCAAATATCACAAAACGCCAACTTAGCTCAATTTGTGCATACTCTAAAAAACGATCAAGCTTTTTGACATCATTTAACATGTATTGATTTTTATTTTCTTGCGGCGAAATCAATAAGACATCGGCCCTTGACCATGAAAAACTTAAGTTTTCAGATTGATAGATTTTTTCTAGTAAATCTTCGGCCCATACCAACTGATCAACACTGCTGTAGTCTTGGAAGCGCGCAATGTAAAAAGGAGCAAGCTTCTGTTGCTTGTATTTGTCTAATAGAATTGACAGAATACTTTTCACTTATGTACCAGCTGATTGAAGTTGTGGACGATTTGATCATGGATTGTTTCCATTGTCTCTCGTCCATCTATTGAAACAAATCTACCAGGGAAAAGCTCAATACATTGCTTATAGCCCTCAATGAGGTCAAGGTGAAACTGGTTGGACTTCGATTCAAAATAATCTTTCGGTATTTGACGCTTTTTCTGTCGCTCTAGACTGGTTTCTAAATCTATCTCTAAGTAGTATGTGCGATGAGGGGCCAGATTGAGCGGAAACTTCTGGTGAAACTGTAAAACAGTTTCCAGTCCAAGACCTCTGGCCTTTCCTTGATAAGCGAGGGTGCTATCTATATATCTATCATAAATAATAACAGTACCAGGAATGGCCAGCTCCTTTAAGGTCACCTCATGGAGGAGTTGAGTTCGTGAACTTAAAAAAAGAAAACATTCTGCAAGAGGGTGAATATCATTTTTTTGCTCAAGCATAGTGTTTCTTAGTTTTTCTCCAAAGGGTGTTCCACCAGGCTCTCTGAGAATAATAGTGCGAAAATCCATTTTTTCTAATGATTCTGCAACGAGCTTAATTTGTGTAGATTTTCCAGAACCTTCAATTCCTTCAAAACTTATAAAATAGGAACCTGGAAACGCAGGCGGACGTAATTCATAGTTCATAGTAAACACCTCTGGAGAAAAATAACAAAATGCCACTTTAATAGGCAACTAAAAATGCATATTAGCACATATGCCTAAACTATGAGTTGAAACATCGTGTTTTGCAAGGTAATTGCTATCTAATTCATTGCGTTGTTTTTCAGTTTTAAATTTATGCTTCTCTTCAGAAGTGACAGTTCGTATAAATCTTTTAAAACGATGTTTTTTAAACTCATAGTAAAATGAAGTTGAAAAAGTTTTCGTAATAAAAAATTGTAAGGCAGTTTGTGGGCCATAAGTATAAGAGTCAATTTGGATTTCATTTTGCGACTCATAACTGTTACCAATTATTGTTTCTCTGAAAAAACCGACATCCATAAGGACTGATAGTTTAAATCTCAATTTCTTTATAATTAGAAATGAATAAGATGGCCCAAAGCTTGTTTTGAAATGGTGCATTTCAGATGAAAACAATAAAGATCTAGTAGAAGGATTAAAAAGATCTTGTGAGTTAAGGTAACTTACACCAACACCCATTTCCCAGGTGGAGTTGATAGGTCGAAGGTGTTTAAGGCCAAGTCCTAAAAAGTTATATGTATTTTTGTTTTTGAAATTATTCCTTGTAAAAAGAATCGAAAATTCATATTTTTTTGGCCCTTTAAGATTACTTTCAATATTTCCATCTTGTGTCAAAGCTGACAATGAAATCAAAAAAAGGAGCAAAGAAATTAGATTCATTTTATGCATATTTAGACCGAAAAAAGCAAAACTGTCGCGTACTATATGACAATATGAGCTATTAGTATATAATTACTTTCTCTTGAAGTTTCTTTGAGCTTTAGTAGAATATAACCAATTGTTTTTATTAAAGAAGGGACATTCTATGAAAGTAAGGCCATGGGAAATTGTTGTTTTAGGTTTTTTGCATCTGCTCGAGCCAATTTTTAGGCTTTTTTTATACTCTTTCTTTTTTAATAGTCCAGTTCGTGAATATTTACTTGGTTTAATATATTCCAAATATGCAATTATAAATGTCTTAGGTTTATTTCTTTTTCCAATGGCCGGTATTTCAATTCTTATGTTTCAACGATGGAGCTTGTTCATTTTTCTTCTCATTGAATTTATTGTAGCTGCAATCAATTTTAGTTTTTTAAGTAATTTATTACTGAGTGGGGACTATGTATTACTGTTAACTTGTATAGCACTTTTTGCATTGAATATTTTTGTCGTGACCTATTTTCTTTTTCCTTCGGTGAGAAAAATTTATGATGAAGACGATATTCAGTGGTGGAAACAAAAAGCACGTTATAAGTCTTTAATTGACTGTGATTTAGTAAATCTCAACTTTTTAGGAACTGATAAACTAATAAATCTTAAAGGGAAAGTGACCAATATTTCTGAATCTGGAATTTTTATTCAAACAGAAGGGAGCTTCGAGAAAAACCATCTGGCCCGAGTCCGTTTTATCTTTGATGAGAAAATATTTGATCTCGATGCTCATGTTGTTTATATCGATAGTGAAAGAAATGGTATTGGCGCAAAATTCGTTAATCTCACAAAGGAAAAAATAAACGATCTAAAATATCTTATCGAAGCGTTGTCTCTCTTTGATATCATTGAGGACCGATCTCGAATAAGTCTGACTCTCAGTTTTAAAGAGTGGGTTAAGAATATTTTTAAAAGTCCTTGGTTGCTATTACCAAAAGAGCTTAAAGGTAAAGAACGAAATAAAAATATTTAAATCAGTTTAAATTAATTTAGAAATGTTAATTTTTTCTTAATTGAATATTATTCCTAGTAAAAAATTTCAAACTATATGGCCGTTTGTTTTTCGAATTTGTATTATCCGGCCACCACATTTACTCCAGGAATATGATGTATTTTGTATTTTATTTTTTAATAATTTCTTCTACTTTTTGTGCAAGTTCACATAATTTCAAAAATATGACTTATCAAGATCTTTTAAACACCTATTGTGAAAAAATATATTTTAATCAATCTGAAAAATACCCTTATATTTCACAGGATAAACTTATAGAGGAAGTAGAAAATATAATCGCTGGTGCTCCTCAGCATATTGATCATTTTTTAAGAATATTTGACCGAAATGAGAGTGTGAGAAATGCCTTCTTAAAAATTAAAGATTTTAAAAAAACACAAATTGATTTATTGAGTAAACTCTTAGATAGCTACCAGTTATCAAGCGTAAATAGGGCCATTATCTTACTCACTATTGATAAATTGAAAACAACAATTGATGAAAAACCTTTTTTAAAACATTTGAAAAACACAAAGAGACCTACCGGTGAGTCCATTTCAAATCAAAAAGAAAAATCTCTACTCGGAACATATTTATCATCATCTTACGGAGTTTGGGGAGAATTGCTTATTGCTTTAAAAGTTGGTTACGTTGATTTGTTTGAAGTAACTCTTGAAAATTATCTTTCTGATGCACAAAAAGATATTTTGATTTCAAATGGTCTTGAGAAGGCAATGGATTATGAAATAGACATTGTTTATGGAAATCATTTTATTGAAGTTAAGTACTTAACAAGTTTTTTTCATCTTGGACAAAAAGATAATGATAAACTTCTTAAGAAAATGAGTATGTTGTCCGAAGTGGGAAAAGTTTTGAGTACGAATGAAAATAAATTAATTTTTGAGCTTGCTTTAGAGGGGCCAGGCTCCCTTTATGAGAGCACTCGTTTTCTTATATCTAATTCAGGTATTAAAGTATTTGAGAATGATTATTTGCCTACATATAGTTCAGTTGAAAAAGCTAAGAAAAATTGGATTAAAAGCTCTAATTAATAAAATAATTACCTCAATAGAGGTAATGCATTCAAACAATTTGAAATCCAGAAATAAAGCATACAAAACTGACTGGTGAGATTCATTTTTAAATCAATATAAATTACTATTATAGAGAGTTTCCCCAGTATTATAGAGATAACCACCCGTTTGTTCTCCTGCCCAATTTCCTGCTGCTCCAAAAGTAAAAGCAACTCCAGCACCACAGAAGAATGCACTTGTTCCACCAGAAGGTAAACTAAGCGCTAATGTGCAAACAACATAAGTCCCACCGGCCGATGCGGCAATACCTCCAATGATTCCACCTGTTTGCTCAAAGGTTACTTTAATTTTATTTCCTTCTTCAATAACCACTTTATAAACGCCTAAAGCAATGTCAATTCCGTAACCTGAAATAGCTTTTATATATTTTGCATACTTAATGTTTTGAAAAGCACGTTCTAAATAGGCCAAAGTTTTCTTTTTATTTAAATGGTCGGGTAAAACTATTGTTTTAGAAAATGGGTTTAAGTATTCTTTGTAATTGAATCCCTTAATTCGGCCTAAGATAAGTTTACTCATTTCATTAATTTCTTGTTTGACTGCCCCGAGTTCTAAAGCTTTTGCAAGCTCTTTTGCCAAACTGTTACTTCCTTTTTTATACACAAAATTTCCATCATTGATGCTTTTTTGTATTCTTTCAAACGCGTATCTATATTGTGAAACAAAGTCTGTCGTGGCCGCAAGAATTCCCGATCTCCCTAATCCAACCCAATCGGTAGGTTTTGTGTTTTCACCAATAAACTCTAAGGTTCCTTGCGCCCTATTAAGAGCATTTAATTCTTGTCTCGAACTGTAACGAATAAAATTTCTGAGAATTACTTTATCAGCAGGGCCATAGATTTCAAAATGACGTCTTTTGTAGGGAGCTAAATCTAAAATTTGACCTGGAAAAATTAAATCTGGATTATTTATTTCAGGATTGTTGTGCACAATAATTTCTATAAATTTTAATAGTCCATCCCTATCTAATCTTGGTCTGTAAGGGATCCTAATTTCTGAAAAATTATTATTAATAATTTTGGAGAGACTATCGCCTGGTTGCACTTCATAAATTAAATAATGTCCTATTGGCCCTACTGAACTCATAAAATGAATCTCCTTTAAATTGTTGAGATTGATTGCTTCTTGTCTTAGCACAATATAAATTTGATGTCTTATGGGCCTGAAAGAATTTCAAAAATGAAAAAATCTAAAAAAAATTATCAGAGTGCATATTATCTTTTTTAAAAAAGTATTTGGGATTTGGAAATAGATTGATTGGTGGCCTCGGGCAGAGTCGAACTGCCGACCTACAGGATATGAATCTGTCGCTCTAACCAACTGAGCTACGAGGCCATTAAAATGAATAGATTGACTCAACGTGTTCGCTAAGTTAACAAGAATGGATATTAATCATGCCAAGCATGACTGTCAACACTTTGGAAAAAAAAATGTCGGCCAAGTTCTCAAAAAGATATACTTTCTTGTTTGCACAAACTGTAAAGAGTTTTATGGGGCGCATGAATATGCTTCAAACTGAGGGAGATTATGGAGTAGCAGTTTCTTCTGGAGTTGACTCAATGGCCTTATTGCATTTCCTCCAAAAAATGGCATCTCAACGTAAAAATGTAAAACTACATGTCCTCCACGTAAATCACAATGTTAGGTCAGAGAGTTTAATTGAACAAAATTTTTTGAAAGAATATTGTATAAAGCATAATCTTGTATTTCATACAAAAACTCTACAAAATCCACCATTGAAAAATTTTGAATTGTGGGCCAGAAATCAACGTTATAAATTTTTTCATTCACATAAAGGTTTAAAAAAGATTTTTATGGCCCATCATTTAGATGATTCATTTGAATGGTCCCTTATGCAAAGAAGTAAATCTTCAAATTTACTCTCTTCAATAGGAATCCCTGCTTGCAGAGGAAAATTTTGCCGGCCATTTTTATGTGTATCAAAAAGGCAAATTTACCGATTTGCTCATCACGAAAAAATTAAATTTTTCGAAGATATCTCAAATTCAGATATAAAGTTTGAAAGAAATTATCTTAGAAGTATGGTTATACCTCATCTCAAGAAAATTTACCCCCAAATACTAAAACATTATGTTTCCCAGGCCCAACAAATTCTTGCCCTTAAAAAGTTAGAAAATGAAAACAACTATTACGATATAAAAGTGGATAATAACTGTTTATTAATCAAAGTTGATAAAAATAAAATTTATGATGAACCCCTAAAAAATTCCCTGCGTGAAGCAATTAAAAGTTTATCATCCAAAAAAAGAGGAAAAATACACAAACAATTGGATTGTGCTGTGCAAATGGTTAAAAATAATAAAAAAGGTCCACTAAATTTCTCAGGCGGTGTTAACGTCTCATATTTTAATGGCATAATTACAGTGACACGCAACTAAGTTTTTTGTATTAATAATTTCACACTTTTGACCCTTGATTCTTTGGCCATGAATTAATAAAATTAAAAGATCTGCGTCTAATTCGCAGATTTAAGAAAAAGGCTTTTAATGAAACAACAAAGAAACACCATAACCTTATGGATAGTAATCATTCTTCTTATGGCACTACTTACAAAGTTGTTTAAAGAGGGGAATGCTACTTATAAGGTCACAAACTATCCAGAATTTTCAAAATCTGTATTAGCTAAAAATATTAAGTCAGCGACGATCATCTTAGAGCAAAATAAAATTAAAGGTGAGTACATCGAACCTGTTAATGGATTTGAGAGATTTGAGTTAGATGCTCCTTCAACTGACGCTACAAGTAAGTTCCTTACTGATAATGGAATTACACCTAATTATGAGAAAAAAGAAGAAGATAATTATTTGATCCGATTCTTCTATAGTTGGGGACCAATGCTTTTATTAATCGCCATCTTCTATTTTTTCTTGAAACAACTTCAGGCCGGAGGCGGTAAGGCCATGAGTTTTGGAAAATCTAGAGCACGTATGCTTACTTCACATGATAAAAAAGTAACTTTTAAGGACGTATCTGGAGTAGAAGAAGCTAAAGAAGAGTTGCATGAAGTTGTTGATTTTTTAAAAGATCCAAAAAAATATACTGCACTTGGTGGAAAAATTCCTAAGGGTGTTATTCTTGTGGGCCCTCCAGGAACAGGGAAAACTTTATTGGCCAGGGCCGTTGCAGGTGAAGCAAATGTTCCATTTTTTTCAATTTCCGGATCTGATTTTGTTGAAATGTTTGTAGGTGTTGGAGCCTCTAGGGTACGAGACCTTTTTGAACAAGGTAAAAAACACGCTCCTTGTATCATATTTATAGATGAGATAGACGCGGTGGGGAGACATAGAGGTGCCGGAATGGGCGGTGGACACGATGAAAGAGAGCAAACTCTCAATCAACTATTGGTCGAAATGGACGGATTTGAATCTAATGAAGGTGTCATCTTAATAGCTGCAACAAATAGGATAGATGTCCTAGATCCTGCTTTATTGCGACCAGGTAGATTTGATAGAAGAGTAACTGTGGGTAGACCTGATGTTAGAGGTCGATTGGGTATTCTACGTGTTCATACGCGAAAAACTCCGTTAGCAGAAAATGTAGATCTTGAGGTAATTGCCAAGGGTACTCCAGGATTCACAGGTGCTGATCTTGCAAATCTTGTTAACGAAGCAGCACTAACTGCAGCAAGGTTAAATAAAAAGAAACTTGATAATAGTGATTTTGAATCCGCTAAGGATAAGGTCTTAATGGGACCTGAACGAAAGTCTATGGTACTTTCTGATAAAGAAAGATTAAATACCGCATACCACGAAGCTGGACATACAATAGTTGGTATGAATTTACCTCATACTGATCCAATCCATAAAGTAAGCATTATGCCTAGAGGTGGTGCTTTAGGAGTTACTCAAACACTACCAGATGAAGAGATGCTTTCATTAACAAATGAAAAGGCAAAAAATAATATTGCCTTTTTAATGGGTGGAAGATGTGCCGAAGAAATTAAATTTGGTGAATTTACGAATGGTGCAACAAATGACATCGAACGGGCCACTCAACTGGCCTACCATATGGTTTGTAATTGGGGGATGTCTAAAGAAATGGGACCTCGAAATTATCATCGTGCCTCTTCAAACCCTTTTGGAAATTCTCCTATGGGTTCAGAATTTGATTATTCCGACGAAACCGCTAAAAAAATCGACTCTGAAGTTCAGCAGTTAATTATGGATAACTACAACTTAGCGACAAAAATTTTACAAGACAATATAACTGCTTTAGATCGATTGGCCGAAGGACTAATGGTTTGGGAGACTTTAGATTTTAAACAAGTCAAAGATCTTGTTGAAGGAAAAGATATTGGTTTACCAATTGTTGATGAAGAAAAAGACAAGAAAACAGCTCAGAATCCAACTGATCAAACGAATGATGCTAAAGAAAACGACCCAGATGTAACTTCAAGTAAAAATGGGGATGATCCTCTTCCAGCATAGTAATGATTGTAAAAAACAAGCTCACAACAATGGGGGTTATAAATATAACCCCTAATTCATTTTCAGATGGCCAGAAATATTTTGATACTTTCCATTGTCGAGAACAAATTTTAAAAATGATTGATCTTGGTGTGGACATTATTGATGTTGGGGCCGAATCCACTGCCCCGTTTAATTCTTTTGTAGAGCAGGACGAAGAATGGCGAAGAATTGAAGAAATCTTTCTACACGCCATAGATCAAAATATGTTTTCAAAAAATATTTTGATTTCCTTAGATACTTATAAAGTTTCAATTATTAGAAAATTTATTGAGGCCAAAATTGTACCCCTTGAGCGCATCATATGGAATGATGTTTCAGGTGTAATCGATCCTGAAATGATAGAACTTCTTCAAGATTATCCAAGTCTAACATATATTTTCTCACACACCCGTGTTCCAAAAAGAGAACTCACTCAAAACCACATGAAATATGCAGATGAATCAACTCAAATAATTTTTGATGTAAACGAAAAATTTGATAGAGGATTAGACTTACTCCATTTTCACAAAAATATAATCCTAGATCCGTGTTTTGGGTTTTCGAAAACATTAAATCAAAATTATTCTTTGCTAAAAGAATTTCCCCATCTCATAGATAAATACACACAACAGCTAATCTTAGGAATCTCAAGAAAAAGTTTTTTAAAGAAGCTTGTAGTGAATTCGATAGATGAAAATGTTGAAATTGAATTACTTCAATATAAAATTATAAAAGAAATCCAAAATTTATCTCACAAAAATTTTATAGTTCGGCTTCACAATCCTTCTCTTTTAAATCTCAATGAAAAATGTAAATTTATTTTTGGCCCATTGGAAACAGACTGAAATCGTCGGTTTACCTTACACCTACTGTCTCCTTGCAAGAAACTGTTAGGCTTTAATTGTAGGATTGTTAACCTGATTTTGAGAATATGGAAAAATAACCAGCTACACGGAGGTAAGTTTGGGGAAAGTGATAATTGCACAATTAAAATATTACTTAGTATTCATTTTATTTTCAGTGCCACTTTCCAACCTAACATTTGCCATCGAAAAATCTATCTACGGTGAAGATAACAGACAAGATATTAATCAATACTATTCTGAAATTTATCAAAATATAGGAAAAAGTGTCGGAGCAATGATACACGACTATTTTATCTATGAAGGTTTTGATAATGATACACAAGAAAAATTCTACTCAATTGATTCTAATTATACATTGTCTGATAATGGACATAGAAGTGTTTGTCGTGACGAAAAATTTGCACCACAAAAAGTTGCTGCTGAATGTACAGGATTTTTAATAGGCCCAAAAACTCTTATTACTGCTTCTCATTGTGTTGAAACAAAATTTCATTGTGAAAACTACAAATGGGTTTTTGATTACAATGAAGGACAAGACAAAATTTCTCAGGATGCTGTCTACTCCTGTTCAAGAGTGATAAAAAAACTTTCAGACGAAGAAAATTTCAATTATGACGTGGCCGTAATTGAATTAGATAGAGAAGTAGTTGGAAGAGACCCTTTAACTCTTTCTAAAAATTATCAGACTCAAAATTTGGACGAACTTATCATTATCGGTCATCCCTCAGGTCTTCCTAAAAAAATAGCAGATAAAGGAATTGTACGCTATGACATCAATGAATTTAAGTTCAAGGCCGAACTTGATTCATTCACCGGAAATTCAGGTTCTCCCGTCTTTGACAAAAAATCTGGACTTGTCATTGGAATGTTAACTCAAGGTGAGAGAGATTATGAATTTGATGTTGAAAATAACTGTTTACGACCTATCGTTTGCCAAGAAGGTGAGTGCGCTGGAGAGACAGTTATGAAATCTGATGCAATTGAAGGTTTACTAGATGGTACGCAAAGAGTCTTTACGGCCTTCTTTTAAAAAATTAAACTTTAAAAATGAATCAGCTTCAGATTTCACTACCCACAAAAAACTCAGAAAATTTTGGACAGTTTCTATCAGAAATTCTTGAAATTGATTTTGTGCCAATCAACGAAAATGAAATAAGCTTCGATATAGGAACACAAAAATTTCACATGAAAAAAATTATAGACAAAAAAATTTGTGAGAATACTGTGAAGTTTGAATTCAAATTAAATGGCCAGGAAATTGAGGACATAAAAAAGAGGGCAGAGTTTTTTGCTTATCGTTTTTCAGGAATTGATTATCAATTCGTTTATTCAAATAAAAATCTTACCGTCATTGATGATTGTGGTAGGGTTTGGTCTTTTGACTCGCAGGGTTGAGGGAAATCGTCTTATTGACACTTTTTTTTTTAATGTGAGAGAATCTAGAAGTAAAAAAGGACTTTTCTCGGGCCCTATGGACGGGGCCTTTCAAAATTATCTAGTCAGAATTTATCAAATCATATATTTATATTGCTTGGATATAATTTGAAAATAAAGGAAATATGATGAAAAAGTTTTTATGCCTGGTTTTATTTGCTTCAAGTTTTTCTGGTGTAGCTGCAGATGCAAAAAATGGAGAGCAAGTGTTTAAAAAGATAAACTGCGCTTTGTGTCATAATGCAGATGGTATGGGTAAGGCCGATACAGCTGACAAAATTAAACTGACTAAGGCCCCACGTATTGCTGGCCTTGAAGAAAGTTATATTGTTGAGCAAGTAAAAGCTGTTATCGCTCAAACAAGAAAAAATAAAAACACATCTATGATGTTTGCAAAAGTGAAAGCATTAAAAGACAACGAAATTGCTGATGTTGCGGCCTACGTATCAGGACTCTCAAAAGATAAATTTAAAGGAATGTTACAAAAATAATTTTGAAATATTTTATTCGTTTATGGCCATCTTTCAAGATGGCCTATGACTTAATTGTAATCTTTTAGTAATTATGTTTTTGAGTTGAGACAAATTTAAGCTTGAGCCCTTACTTCTTAGAAACTCAATAGAAAGATCAACAGATTCAAAATCATGAATATTATTCATGTACATGTATAACTGTATGGCCTGTATAACTAGCTCATCATTCCAAGTACTAGCTCCTAAACCTTTCTTAAATACTATTTTCGAGTGAGCTTTATTCAATCGATTGATGAGGTTAATAAAACTTCCATATAAAAAATTAATTTTTTCAAGATTGGGAAACTCAATTAAGTTTTGAGGGTTATTATCCGAACTAAATGGAGAAATAATAAAGAAAATAGACATCGGAAATTGCTTATATTCAGATTCCTTATAGACTTCATCTAATCTTTTTAAAAAATGTTCTTCGCTTGCAAGTGTGTATTCGGATACTGGTTTGTTGCTCTTATATAGGCTTTCCTGAAAAGGGATTATTTTATAGTGGGGGAGAACTATAGTATTTAACCGTTCCAAATAACTAAAATTTGCACGAATGTCTGATTTTTTAAGTCCCAAATTTTCAATATCATTCCACGTCAAAGGTTCTCTTAATTCATAAGGTCCCTTTTTTTCATAGTATTGCTTGATCAAATTAAGAATTTCACTACTTGTAAAATCTGATTTAATTTTTAATCTTGGTGATCCCCCAAGTTCTCTCCATCTTTTTTCACGGTAATAATTAAATCTATCCATTGCTTCGGGAGAGTTTCCAAATCTTTTACGTATAATATTAAATTTGTTTTTATCATTGAAAGATTTATAAACTGATTTAAACTGAATTAATCTTCTATCATTTTCATCAAAACTTCTCTCTATTAATTCTTCAAGTGAGTAAAGGAAAATATGAATTCTTTTGTCTCTTTGGCCCATCATTTGCTGATATTTCTTTTTGGCCATAAGATTAAAATTTTCCAAAGTTCGAAAATATCTCTCAATTGTGGAATATCCATTCAACGCAGAATATTCTGATTGTTCTGGTTTTAGAAAATTTAGAAATGGGTAACGTGAATTAGAATTTATTCCATGCTTTCTCACATGATCAATCGCCAGTTGGAGAATGACTTCTTTGATTAAGAGATCAACATTTTTTTTTGTCCAATGAATAGAGACAACTCCTCCGGCCGAAATTTGAGAATCGGCCCAAAGTTTGAAAAACTCATCAAAATTGAGATGGGTTATGATTGAATTATCGTTTTTATAGAGAGTGAAGTTTTCTGGATATTGTTCTATAATTTTATTAATAATTTGCGAGTTTTTTATTATTGATAAAGGAGATAATGCCAAAAATATTTTATTTTTTCCTTCAATGTGTCTTTTGTTATAAATATCAAGAAACCAAAGAGAATGTATTTCATTTATAAGTGGGGAAGGGGAAAAATTTTTAAAGTGTTCTAAAGCCGATTCGTAAGAAAGTGATTGAACTTCCATTAATGCTTGGCAATATTTAGTCTTACTAGAATGAGCAAATAAATTTGTAAAAATTAAAAATAAAAAGAATGTTTTCATATAGGGGGAATAACATATTTCGAAAATATATTCATTAATATATTCTTCTTCAAGAATATAAACAGTAGATTTTAGTTATTTAATGATTAATTTTTTCCCAACTTTTCCCTGTTGGACAAAAAACACCTTCATCAGTCACGACAACTGAGACAACATTTACGGCAGTAAGCGGTAGAGTACATTTATCTACAAGTTTTGAATTTCCTAATTTATCTCTATGCTTCATCATTACAATAACTTGCTTCGCTCCATTGGCCAGATCCATAGCACCTCCCATTCCAGTAATTTTTTCACCAGGAATCATCCAATTCGCTAAATTACCTTGAACATCAACTTGCATCCCACCTAGGACACAGAAATCGATATGCCCACCCCTAATCATGCCAAAACTCAAAGAAGAGTCGAAAAAAGAGGCCTTTTTATTAATGGTAATTGTTTCCTTACCCGCATTTATTAAGGTTGCAGAAATTTCACTTTTTTTTGGACGTCCCTCAACTCCAAGTACTCCATTTTCAGAGTGAATCATAATTTCTAACTCTTTGGGGATAAGCTCGGCAATAATTGTAGGCATGCCAATTCCTAAGTTCACACTACATCCTGGATGGAAAAAATTAATCACTTTTTTACCCATTTCTTCGAGCGTTAGTCCCATGTCTAGTCCTCAGTCAGTTCTTTTTCTATAGTATTCAGATAATCTTTACCTTGATAAATTCGCTGAACAAAAATTCCCGGTAAATGGATATCTTCAAAAGGAATATTCCCACACTCCACCAATTCCTCCACCTCAACAATTGTTATTTTTGCGGCCATGGCCATTAAAGGAGAAAAATTTCTAGCAGTTTCCTTAAACCAAAGATTTCCATAATGATCACCTTTTTGAGCTTTTATTATTGCAAAGTCAGCGCTTAAGGCCGTTTCAAGAATACAGTTTTTATCAAACATCTTAACTTCTTTTCCAACTTCTACAACTGTTCCCACTCCAGTAGGAGTATAAAACGCCCTAATCCCAACACCTGCGGCCCTAATTCGTTCAGCAAAAGTTCCTTGAGGCACAAGTTCAACATCGATTTCCTTATTAATTATCTGTTTTTCTAATTCCGGATTTCCTCCGACATAGGAACAATAGGCCTTTGAAATTTTTTTCTGTCGTAATAATTTGACAAGGCCACCGTTTGCATTCCCAATATTATTAGAAATAATTGTCAATTGATCGATATTCATCTTTTCTAATTCATTTATTGAATTTTCAGGAATTCCACACAGGCCAAAACCACCACTCATAATAATACTACCTGTGCATATATCAGATAAGGCCTCCTTAGCATTTTGATAGACTTTTTTATTGCTAGACATTGCCTGTTTCTCCTAAAAATTTAGTGAGTTTTTTCAGAGCGATTGACAGATTTTCTTCATCTGCATTGAGGTGAGGGGCCAGAATAAGGGTGTTACCTCTTTGTACTATATAGAGACCTTTTGCATAAAGATCTTCATAAGAGATTGCCTGATTAAGCTCAATTGCTCCTAAGAGTCCATGACTACGAGTTTTCAAGGGAATACTTGAAATAAAATCATTAAAAATATCAATATTTCGTTCTCTTTGTTTTTGAAAATCTCCATCCTTACAAAGTTTTAAAACATTATGTATTATTTTTATCCCTAGGGGATGAGAATAATTTGTAAGCCCACAAGCTAAAATATTTTCTTCAAAATAGTCACAAATAACTTTGTTGGCCCATAAAGCTCCCATAGGAAAAAAGCCGTTTGTTAAGGCCTTGGCCATACATACGATATCAGGTTGGATCCCAATTGTTTGAAATGCAAAAGCATCTCTTGTTCTATAAATACCCGTTACGACCTCATCAAAAATAAGAAAAACCTTATTGTCGGTGCACCACTTGCGAAGTTTTTTCCAATAAAAAGGAGAACCGGTGTATACACCATTGATCGCTGATATTGGCTCTAAAATGACTGCTGCAATTTTATCTTTGTAATTTTCTAAAAATTTACAAGTTTGATCTCCTGTTGTGTCTGTTTCAACATCAGGAATTCTCAAAGTCCACTCATCAATAGTTGACGATTCTTTATTGCGCCAATCTCCAGTTACAGAAATGGCCCCTAGGGTTGCTCCATGGTACGATTTCGATTGAGCAGCAATGACATTTTTGCCAGAAACTTTTCTAACAATTTTTAGTGCATTCTCTACACTTTCAGCTCCAGACACAGTGTAAAATATCTTTCCTTCCTGAACATTTAAAAGATTTAAAAGTTCCTTTGATACCAATTCTGTTAATTCACTCTTAAACCGAGGTATAGCTTGAAGACACTCATTCATTTCGAATTGTTGGGGTAATAAGTTTTGGTGATTAAAACCAAAACTTGCTTGAAAACTTAGAGACGATAAATCGTATAATTCATGAGGGAATTCCTTGAGTTTAAAACTTTCATCACTTACACTCTCTAAAGTATAGGGGTGAATATTTTGTTTATTCCAGGTATAAAAATATGAACTCATAAAATCAACTTTTGTAAGGGCCTACAGTGTTAGTTCTTTTAAATTCTTTTTTGGCCAATTTGTATTGATGTGAAATGTAATTTTTATCATATTCCGGGCAACCTCTCCAAAAAAGTATATCCCCTCCTAAAGAATCAAATACTCCACCAGCACATGTAAAAGAAGGATCTTGCGCTCCTGATTCAAAATGTGAACAAATAGATTTTGGGTAATTCTCATGTGATTGCAATAAATTAATCAGTCCTGCAGCATCATGTACACTTTCTATATTTTTATTAATTATATTATACCTATCAAAAGTTGTACTACTTAGAGAAATTCGATCTTCTAATTTTTGAATTTGTTCATCAAGACAGTGATTTGTGTGGAAGATTGCCTTTTCATCTCCAGTGTTGCATTGGGAAACATTGGCCCTGTGCTCAGGTGTAATTTCATACATTCTACCTCCGTCACGTGTTGAAACCATATAATTATGGCCAGAGGTAACAGGCGCTGTATGGAGCTGATTGTCGATTTCATTTAATGTGCTAAAATTTAGAAGATGTCTCACAAGTAATGGCCAAATTAAACCTACCCGAGCATTTTTTGTATTTATATTATTTACTCCGATAATATTTCCAATAGAATTTATGCCCATTAGTGCCACGCATCCAACGAGACTTAAAACAAGCGAACTTGGGCCAATTTCAGTCTCAGGAATTTCAATAAGACACATGAAATCTTTCGCCGATCGATGCATATCCCATGTCTGCCCTGAAATGTAGTGTTGATTATTCTGTATATGAATTGTACTACAACCTTCTTGTGGCATCTCAATATCTCTAAAATCTGTATAGTTGTTAAGTATTACAATATCTGTAATCGAACATCCCGCTCCTCTTGCAATGGCCTCAATTTCACGTGCAACTTCAGGAGCATAATTCCCACTGATCGAAAATTGTTCCATTGCAAGTTCTTCAAGCTTGTTTTTAATACTTGGGTTTTTCGAAATCATAAGCTCTTTACGTATTTTAATAAGTTCAGCAATGGCCTTGGAGAACTCTTCTCCGTGGGCCAGCCCCCAATCCTCAGGGCCTTTGTTTTTTTCATATGAAATAATTGGAAAACGTAAACTGATCATAATAAATTCCTTAACTTTTCTTCGAATGCTAATCTAGCATTATAATTTGTATCAAAGCAGGTTGTTGTTGCTTTTGGCAGAATATGCTTTAAAGGGGTTGGAAAACCTTTTTCAGATAAGACTACACCCCGTTTTACAAGGTATTGACCCTTAAACTGTGACAAGTATTTTCTCATAAATTCGTCGAATGTTTCAGTATTTTTATCGAAGATTTCTTTATTTTTTTCTATCCACTCTTTTTCAAAAATCGCCCTTGTAAGTGAGGCCTCGTCACCATCCCATGTGCTTATCATCATAAGTGGGTCTTTGACATAAATATCATCTTTTACAAAACATAGAGCAGCTTGACCTCCAAGGTAGCAAAAAAAGGCGTCAGGTGTATTCTTAAACTCATTAACTGTAAAATAGTGATCTTTAGATCCTCTAAAACAATGTCCAGAAGTATCATTTACAACTACTTTCACACCATGTTTTTGTGAAATCTCAATGATACTATCAATGAGTTCAATAGGGAGATGTGATGATATTTTATTTCCAAAAGTCGATATGAAAAAAGCCAAAGGTTTTTCCTTGGCTATTATTTCTTCAATATCTTTTATCTTTGTTGAAGCTTCAATTAAGTGGGAATCAAAAACAGATCTTATTCCTGAAATAGCTCGCGAATAAAAAGATCCATGCCCAAAGTGATGTCCTTTGATAGACATAAGACCTGTTCTTTTTTTATCAGAACGATACCAGATAGATTTAATTATTTTATCAACACATTCAGACTGCCCTGATGCCATATATATGTGCTGGAGCTCTTTAGGAGAGTTTTGAGAAATAGACTTAAGATTTTTTAAATAATCAACACTAACAAAATTTGACAGGCATATTTTATTCATTAAACTAGGGGCGATGAATTCGATCTTTGATTCATCCCAGGAGACTACTTTGTTTTGGAGAGAAGAATTCAGAATTTGTGGAGAGTGTGTCTCAAGATTGATTTCAGAAATAATGACATCTCGGTATTTCAAAAAATCTTTATAATCTTCAATAATATACTGAGTTTCATAGGCACCAAGGGCCATATTAACACTAAACATAGAAGTCGCTAGGACTTGTCTTGTTCTACCTATGATTTTATTTCTACCCCGTAGAAGGGCCAAAGAAATAAGTGTGGCCTTAAGATGAAGACCTATGTTTTTTCCTTGGAATTCCTTTTTTACAGTAGTGTCAATCATATAAATTGATTGTGGGTCATGAAAATTACGATCTAATCGAAGTCCATTTTCAAAAGGAAAAATTTCCAAGGGTGCACTAAATGAAATTGCAATGAGTTGATTATTTGAATCAAAAAGACCTAAACAGATCCCCATTGCCGATTCAACTGATTGTTTAAAAAGAGAGATATCTGTTCTTCTTTGCTCCTCATAGTTCTCTTCTTCTAAGTTGACTATATCTTTTGTAATATGCCCTAATTTTTCACTATCAATTTCAATACAGGTTAACTCAGTCATTTTTTTGCAAAAGGCCAATACTTCATCTCGATCAATTTTATTTTGCCGAGCTTTAAAAAATATTTGGGGCCATTCTAAGATTGGATCTTTTAACGAATGTTCGATTTTTATATTTTGATTTGGTTCAAGTGGTTTAGAGTTGTAAAGATGATCAGCAAGTATATCCAGCCTATCGAAAAGAAAATCGATATCACTTTCTTTGAATGATAAATTAGTTCTAAAACGAAGTGTTTTTTCTCCAGCGGGATAATACAATAAACCTATGTCAAATCTTTTTGAGATAAATTTATTGAGGAAATCTTTATCAATAACATCAAAAGCAAATGAAATACCACAAACTCTAGGGCATGCAAGATATTTCGAAAATTTTGAAACAAATGAGGTTAATTTGTTTCGAGTATAGCTTTCAATTTTTAATATTTGTTCAGACCGTTGGTCAATAATTTGTCCATGAATTAAACCTCGGTGTAATGATGTGATACTGAATTCATTTGGTCTATTATGGCCAGTTTGAATAAAGTCAATAACAACGCCAATTTGTGCTTTTTTAGCACATGTTACAAAATCAGGGAAAAGTTCTTTTCCAAAGGAATCCGTTAGATTAAAACTTTTGAACCAAAAGAAATCTCTGCCTAAATGAAAACCCGTTTGGACTTCATCAAATATTAGAGGGACGTCATAGACTTTAGATAAAATTGTAAGTGCATTATAAAAGGCCGAGGTCGCATAATTATCACCACCTTCACATTGCATCGGTTCTATGATGATAGCGAAGATTGAATTTCCTTGTAATTTAAGTCTTACATTTTGCAGAACTTCAATTTCCCTAGACTGAGTTTGATGAGTGAGTGAGTATTGATCTAAAAGACTTTCAAAGTCTTTATGTGTAGAATTTTCCCACAGTTTTTTCCACTCAGAAGTATTGTCTCTATCGAAATCATCATCTTTAATATCTGGATATGGAATGTATTGTGTTTTTTCAAAATTGGGCATTTCAAATGGAATTCTTTTTGAAGGGTTCCATGTTGACATAAGTGCAACCTGCATTCTGCCATGAAAAGAACCTTCGAAGGCCAGTACTTGTTTTCTTTTTCCTTCGAATCTTTCAAAACATTGTCCGAGAGCAATTTCATTGGCCTCTGCACCTGAGTGACAAAAAATGAATTCCGCTTGTGTTCCTATTTTTCTTTTTAAAAATTTTTTGAAGGCCTTTATGATCAATTCTCCACTTTCGCTATTTGGAAGGTCATTGAAAGTGTAATAATTTGACATAACTCCTAAAAAAGACTGAGGATTAAATCCCAGACCCATTGTTGCTATCTGTGAAGCAGCGTCCATAAGGTACGCGGTGTTACCGTTAGAGGATTCAATCGCCAAATATGGGCCAATAGAGTGTTTAAGTTTAGTTAAATATGGTTTTTTATCCGCAGGAATAAAATCTTCAAGATAGTATTTTTCTAAAATTTCAGATGCGTAAACTGCTTCTTGCTGGCCGATAAGTTTAATTTCCATATTTATTTTATCCTTGAAAGATTTTGTCGATCAAAAAATCTTCTAATTTTGTACCATTATGTTCCATCATTTTTGGGAACATAGAAATTGGGGTCATACCAGGAAAAGTGTTTATTTCATTCAGAAGGATTTCATTATTTTGTGTGAGAAAAAAATCGACTCTCGAAAGATGCCTTAGCTTCAATCCTATAAAAGCTTTTCTTGCAATATTTTTCATTTCTTCAACAATTTCCTGATCAATATTTGGTGCCTCTACAAGTGTTTGTGTATGTGAATTTTTTGAATATTTTTCTTCATAGGTATAAAACTTGGATGGAACAATAATTTCACCTGGATTAGTAACATAAAGAACTCCATTGTACTCATAGACTGAAATTTCAAGTTCTCTGGCCTGTATATTTTTTTCAACGACAACGTAGGAAGAATATTGAAAGGCTTCATTTAGTTTATTTTCAATATCATTTTTATTATTTACATAATAACAACCACGAGAAGAACCTTGACTGGCAGCTTTAATATAAATTTCTTTATGAGTTTCAAAAAAATCATGAATTCTTTCTCTATTCTCAATGGAATTGTCCTCTACAATTAAAAAGGGAGTATTTGGTATTCCAAGCGCACTAAACCAAAGTTTTGCACTTATTTTATTAAAACAAAGTGCGTGTGATTCAGGTAGTGGCCCTAAATAGGGTATAGAGAAAACTTCGAGTAAAGCACTGAATTGCCCATCCTCGCCTTTATTTCCGTGTATATAGGGGATGCAATAGTCAATTTTTATAGAATGACCACTGTTGAGAGTATTAAGATACCGAGTAGATGTAAGTTCATACTCATATTGTGAATCTTTTAGAGTTCCTTCGGCAGTTAATTCAACTAAAAAGAGTTTGAGATTGGAATTATTACATAGAGTGTCATGAATGAATTTGGCAGAAATACAGGAGATTTCATGCTCACTTCCTCCTCCTCCCCACACAATCAAAATATTTTTTACCATTATTTTAACCCCACTTTGTCTAAGGATTTTAGCATTTTATATATTTGTTGAACACAAGTTGTTGTGTTCAACTAAAGAAAAACAATTTATGACAAAAACTTACATCTAACTTAAATAAAATTTTATGCGCTAAGAAAAAATCAGCATAAATCAACTTTTTCATAAATAATTTTAAGTATTTGAATATAAAATTTAAATAAAAATAAGGGCCCAATAAAATATTTTGTGATATTTCTTACATTTTGACGAGTGGATACGATTCTGATAGTTATTCCTTTAGTTTTTTGAGAAATTTTTTTTCTCAAGAGAAAACTTTTTCATATGGGGGGTTCTGTGGCCAATGACACAGATTTTATTGAAGCAAGGCCGGCCTATGGTTTTATTCATCAGGATTCAAATTTTTCTGAACAAAAAGTTTTAGGCCGTGAAGAACTGGCCCGATCATATTACCTGATGGCGAAAGTGCAATATGATAAATCTGATTTTGATAAAGCTGAAAGAAACTTTTTGAAATCTTTAGAAATGGCAGATTCTCCCAAGGATATTTATACTATTTTTAAAGCTCATGGCTTTTTAATTAGAATAGCTTCTGAAAGATTGGAAGACCTAAAGGCACAAAAATATATTGAGGAATCAGATAAATTAATTGAACAAATTTCAACAACCTTGGGAAGTCTTACTGCTGAATACTTTTACAATGTTGGAGTAGTTAAGACTTATCGTGGAGAGTTTAAAGAAGCTCGTGAAAATTATCTATTAGCATACAATAAGTCAAAAGAAGAAAATGATCCAGAATTGTTATCGAAGTGTATTCTCGCTTTGGGTATTAGTTTTTATAATTCTAAAAACTATGACGTTGCACTTGATTATTTACATCAACTAAATCAGCTTCTAAAGATTATTAAAAAATCTTATTTATGTGGCTCCATGTTTTTCTTTACGGCAAAAATATACTCAGATTTAGGGCATTACGACCAGGCCTTGAATTATTTGAGAAAATCAATGGCACATCTCCAAGAAAAGAAATGTTGGAATATGATTGGGTATATCTACTTGGCCAGAGGAACAGTTTATAAGAGAATGGGAGATTATGATAGGGCCCAATTGTTTTATGAGCTTGCTCTTGAAAGTATAGATCAATCTTTGTTTAAGCGTCTTGCTGGTCTAATTAAAAGTGAAATTGAGGATGTGAACGATTCTAATGTTGACCTTTATCTCGATAAGTCTAATCGAAAAGTAGTTGAAAAAATTCTTGGTACAATTGATTTTAAACATAGGTTTGTACTTTTAGAAATTTTATTCCTATTAGCAAAAAATTCAGGGCAATATTATGATAAGGATAAATTGGCCAAGGAAATTTGGAAAGATGAATATAATCCTCTTATCCATGATAAACTCATTTATACAAGCATTAGTAGACTGAGAAAACTTATTGAGCCGAAAAATGGTTCTGGTGAAAAACGAAAGTACATCATTAGGGGAAAAGATGGTTATACCTTTAATCCATTGGCCAGAATTCGCTTTCATGTTGAGGACACGGTTACAATTAATCAATCAATTGCCAATATTGAAATTTCGTCACCTGTTTAGAACAATTTATATTCCAACCGTTTTGATAACTCTAACCAACGCTTTTGGTCAGGAGGAGATTAAAAAGGAATCAGGGAATGACCTTTTACGAATTGATAGGGCCTATATCCGGATTGAACAACAAGTCTACTGGAATTCTGAGATTAAAAAATTTTCAAAGGATTTGAAGCAGTTTAATTGTTACTATCCGGAGGGGTTATTGAATTTTTATTTTGGTTCAAATAGTACTTTGTTTTCAAAAGTCGATAAACAGCAAATTTATTTGCTGAAATTATTTCATCTTAATAAAATTAAGAGAGTTCCCCTAATTAAGCTTTCTAAGAAACAGCTTAAAGATTGTGAAAATTTTGGTAAACTTTCAGATTCTGCATATCAAACCTTACTTTCGATCGAAAAAACTCTGGTTGATAGGGTATCATCTATTGTCGATGTTGAGCTCGGGAAAAAAATGGAAGATCTCAGAGTCATAATTGGCAATGACGAAAAAGTATTATCGAAGAAAAGAGATATGATTTATAAAGAACTACTCTCTAAACATATTTCGAACTATTTACTCTTCATCGATAGTAAAAACTCACATTATGTATACAAATAGAGTTTTTACGAATTCAATTTCCAAAAATTTAATTACTGAGGTATCCGAACTAGACCGTCAATTCATGGATTATCCATGGAGTTGCGATGCGTTAGAAAGTTTTTTTCAAAATAAAAAATATAGACTATATGCTTCATTTGAAGGTTTACGTCTCATTGCATTTGCATTATTTGATGAATATGATGAAAATGAATTACATTTACTTAAAATTGTCACTCATTCTGGGTATTTAAAACAGGGACTGGCCAGTAAACTTCTCGGTATGGCAAAAAAAGAATCCTCTAAAATATATTTAGAAGTAAGAAAAAATAACCATACTGCTAATAGGCTTTATATAGCTCAAGGTTTTAAATATATAAGTACTTTACCAAAGTTTTACTCAGATGGGCAGTCTGCTTGCATCTATATCTATAAGTAAATTTATAAAATCATTGTCTTTTCTTTTAAATTTTGTTAATAAGGATCTGTCTTTATCTTTCATTTTTAAATATTAGGTAGGGGTTGTTCTTTTGCGGAGTAACCCCTTTTTTTTGACCTAGTGGGAGCGATATTGAATTTAGACCAACTTTTAGGACATAAAGAGGGAATGCATCTTGAAAATAAATTTTTCGAGTGTTGTTTACCTATCGTTGAAAGTATTGGACTTGAGCTCTATGATATCGAATATTTTTCCCAAAACTCTCTGCTGCGACTCTATATTGAAAACCCGCAAACTAAGACAGCAAAGATTGAAGAGTGCGCCGCTGTAGATAGGGCCCTGTCGTTACCTTTTGAAGAGGTTGAATGGATTCCTGAAAATCTAGTTCTTGAAGTATCATCTCCAGGAATCTTTCGACATTTGAAATATCGATCACAATTTGAAAAGGCCATTGAACAAAGGGTTGAGTTAAGTTTGACTCATAAATTTGAACAACTATTAGAAAATAAATCAATAGTCCCATGTTCTGATTTTGAATTGCCTACTGCAATCAAAAAGGCCAAAAAAGCCATTGGGATTTTAAAAAATATTAAAGGAAATGAAATTGTAATCAACATTAATGGTTGTGACTTGTTACTTAATGTTGATGCAATCAAAAAGGCAAATGTAAGTCCTGAATTATAAAGAGGTAAGTTTTATGAATTTTTCAGAATTAGGAAGAGTCATTGAGGCCATAGGTAAAGAACGTGGTATCGAAAGAAACGTTGTCGTGAAGGCCATAGAACAAGCATTTCTAGTAACAGCTAGAAAAAAATACGGTATCCAAGGTGAGTATGAGACTAAATATAATGAGTCTGATGATGATATTGAAATATATCAATTCAAAAATGTGGTGACAGACGTAAAAGATCCAATTCTTGAAATAAATTTAGAAGAGGCCAAGGAACTTGATGAAGATGTTGAAGTAGGTGATCAGTTAGGTATCAGAATCGAAAATCCAAATTTTACAAGAGTAGATGTTCAAACGGCCAGACAAATCATTTTTCAAAAAGTTCGTGATGCAGAAAGAGAAATTCTCTTTTCTGAATTTAAGCATAGAGAAGGGGATATCATTTCTGGAATCGCAAGAAGATACGAAAGAGGAAATATAATCGTTGATCTTGGAAAGGCCGATGCGATATTACCACGACGCGAAGTTATTCCAGGGGAAAATTTCAAACCTGGTGATAGAATACAGGCCTACTTAACTGAAGTCGTGATGACAAATAGAGGTCCTGAAATAAGATTGTCGCGCACTTCTCCTTTATTTTTAGTAAAGCTTTTCGAACTAGAAGTTCCTGAGATTCAAGATGGGACAATTATTATCAAGTCTGCGGCCAGAGAACCTGGACATCGTGCCAAAATTGCTGTGACTACTGCGGATAAAGAAATTGATCCAGTTGGGGCCTGCGTAGGTATGAAAGGAAGCAGAGTGCAAAATGTTGTAAATGAACTACAAGGCGAGAAAATAGATATTGTTAAATGGTATGACGATCTAGACGCTTTTGCGAGAGAAGCTCTGGCCCCTTCCGAAATTTCAAATATTATGATTGACCATGAGGAACAATCCATGGACGTCGTTGTCGAAGAAGATCAACTTTCTTTAGCAATTGGACGTAGGGGACAAAATGTTAGACTAGCGGCCATGCTTTCTGGTTATAAAATTAATATTATCTCAAAAACTAAGCTACAAGAAAGAATTAATAAAGCAGTTGCAAATCTTATTCAAATTGATGGAATTTCAGAAACAATTGCACAAGTACTCGTCCAAAATGGCGTTATGGCAATCGGGGATTTAGCTGTACTTGAAGCTGCTGATATGGCACACATGCTCGGACTTGAAGAATCTGAAACACAAACAATTTTGGCCAATACAAATAAGGCAATTGATGATGGAAATATTGAACTTCAAGTCGATGAGGATGAGGAATTTGTCTCGGCCTCTGCCGTACCTTCGTACGTTGGAAAACTTGAAAACGGTGGGCCGAAATTAGATGGTTCTGAGGATGAATCAGAAAAATTTTCTGAGGCCGAAAGAAGACTCAGAGAAGAACTTGCAGCATTTAAGTTAAAATAATTTGTATATATAAGAAGTGAAAATTGGAAAAAGTAGAAAATAAATCTGGAGAATACATGCCTAAAAAAGTGTTTGAACTTGCTAAAGAATTCGATTTAAGACCACTTGATCTTGTCGAAATACTTAATAGCAGAGGGCTTTCAGTTAAAAGTCACATGACAAGTTTAAGTGACGAAGATGTCGAAAAAGCTATATCTTTTTTAAGGCCTACAGATGAGGGAGATAAAAAGAAGAAAAAGGCGACCAAGAAAAAGACTGTTAAAAAGAAAGTCGTTAAGAAAAAAGTCGTTAAAAAGCCAGCAAGTGAAACTCCTGCAAATGAAGAAAAACTAAATTCTCCAGAAGAAATAAAATCTCAAGTCGCAAATGAAGAAGAAGTAAATGATACCGAAGACCGACCGAAAACGGTGAGGGTTAAGAAAAGCAATGTTGCGGCCAGAAAGAAAAAGGCCAAGGAACAAGAAGCAATGTCTACCTCAAAGTCATTATATGAGGAAGATATGCCTAAGGTTTCTGGATTGCGAGTTATCGCTAGACCCGAAATAAAAAAGGAAGAACCTGTTGAAGTCGTTGAGACTAAGAACGAAACAGACAATACTCTGGATATGCCCAAGCAACATGTCTTTACACCAGTTTATATTCCAGAGAAAAAAGTAACCACAGAAAAAGTTCAAGAAGAAGAAGAAGAATTTAGTGATGATGACGAGAATTCTCCAAAGTCTGAATCGAAAAAAAGATTGGGTGGCCTGGCCACAATGATGTCTGGAAAAGCAAAAGCTCCAGCTAATAGATCGCGTGATTTAACTCAATTGAGGGCGGATGAAGAACTTAAAACATACTCGGTTTTAGGAAATCAAGTCTATACTCCAGTTGGCCGAAAAAAGGTGTACACAGGTGCAACACGTAAAACTGAAAAAACTGAAATAAAAGATTCAAAGAGAGTCATTTCAATTCATGGTAGTTGTGAAGTTGTAACCTTGGCCAAGAAATTAAATATCAAATTTAAAGAACTAGTAGATAAGGCCTTAGATCTCAATTTACTTATTAAGCATGACGATTTTTTAGGACCTAAGCTTTGTTCAGAGTTGGCCGCACTTTATAAATTTAGAGTTGAAGATAAATCATTCAGAGAAGAAGAAATCCTTAAAGCTGGAAACGAAGCTAAGTCTACTTTCCCTCCAAGAAATCCTATCATCACGATTATGGGACATGTTGACCATGGGAAAACAACACTCCTTGATTATATAAGAAGTGCAAAAGTCGCAAGTGGAGAGGCCGGTGGGATTACTCAGCATATTGGAGCTTATTCTGTTAAGGTAAAAAATTCTACCTTAACTTTTTTAGATACACCGGGACACGCTGCGTTTGCATCAATGAGACAAAGAGGTGCTGATGTCACTGATATTGTTGTGCTCGTTGTTGCAGCTGACGATGGTGTTATGCCACAAACAAAAGAGTCGATTAGATTTTGTAAAAATGCAAATCGTCCGATAATTGTTGCCGTTAATAAAATGGATAAAGAACAGGCAAATCCTGACAGAGTGAAACAAGAACTCATCGAATTTGAATTAACTCCAGAAGAATGGGGTGGAGATACTATCTTTTGTCCTATTTCAGCTCTAAATGGAGATGGGGTAGATGATCTTCTTGAAAATATCGCAATACAAGCAGAAATGATGGAACTTACTGCAAACGATAAAGGTCAAGCTGAAGGTGTTGTTATTGAATCAAAAGTAGAGCAGGGCAGAGGTCCAGTAGCAACTGTTATCATACAATCAGGAACGCTTAATAAAGGTGATAGTATCGTTGTTGGAGAAACATTTGGGCGCGCCAGAAACCTTACAGATCATCTTGGGAAACAACTATCTAAAGCTGGCCCATCAACACCTGTACAAATTTTAGGACTCGTTGATGCGCCAAATCCTGGTGAAATTCTTAATGTTGTTAAAAACGAACGTGAGGCCAAGAAAATTGTCCAAAATAGAATTGACGAAAGAAAAGTATTAGAGGCCACTCCTTCTCAAAAGAAAGTAAGTCTTGAAGATTTCTTTTCTCAAGCACCTCTTGAAGGACAAGAGAAAAAAGAGCTTAACCTTATTATACGTTCTGATGTTCAAGGATCTTTTGAGGCCATAAGACAGGCACTTGAATCTTTAGGAAACAATGAAGTTGGTGTTAAAGTTGTTGGTGGTGGTGTCGGCCCTATCTCTGATAGTGATGTCAATATGGCCATCTCTACGAATGGATTTATTTTAGGTTTCAACATGAGACCGGTTACAAGTGCTCGACGACTCGCTGAGGATAAAGGCGTTGATATAAAAACATATTCAATTATATATGAACTAATCAATGATATTAAATTAGCATTGGAAGGTCTTCTAGATCCTGAATTTGTCGAAGAATACATCGGAAGAGCAGAAGTACGTGAAACCTTTTCAGTTCCAAAGGTTGGAGTTATTGCAGGTTCACACGTAATTGATGGTAAAATTGAAAGAGGTTGTAGTATAAGACTTCTTAGAGATGGTAAAATCGTTTTTGATGGCAAGCTTTCTAGTCTAAAACGCTTTAAAGATGACGTTAAAGAAGTAAAAAGTGGATACGAATGTGGTGTTGGTATGGAAAACTTTAACGATATAAAAATTGGCGATATTTTTGAGTCTTATTTAATGGTTGAAAAAAAGAGATCACTTGATTCAAATCAAAAGACTCTCTAACATGGGTAAAAGGAATGAGTAAGGGAAATAAAAAACAAGCATACGAAACAAAAGTAGTTCAAGGTTTAAATCTATATCTTAGAAATGAGCTTAAAGATCCTCAACTTTCCCTTGTTTCATTCACAAAATGTGATCTTACAGATGATTTTTCACGTGCAAAAGTCTATTGGGATACATTCAATCCAGATTCAAAGAAAACAATTGAAGAAGGATTTTCTCGTCTGCGTGGAAAAATGAGAACCTATCTTGCAAGGTATTTGAAAGTTAGACATGTTCCTGAAGTAATTTGTCTCTATGATCGAGAATTTGAGGAAACATCTAAAATTGAAGTCTTATTAGCTCAGGAAAAAATAAATGGAAAATTCTTTCAAGAAGGAACTCTATAATCAACCATTAGTATTTAGTGTTCTCAAACCTCCAGGGCCAAGCTCATTTGATATCATTAGACATTTTAAAAAAAACCTCCCATTTAAACCAAGAAAAATTGGACACTTTGGTACTCTCGATCCATTTGCTAGTGGTGTTTTTTTGGTTGGATTAAATTCTGCACTTAGACTCAATGAACTTGCACATGAGCACAATAGAAAAACATATCTGGCCATTGGGAAAATTGGTTACACCACTGATACTGGTGACAGAACAGGTTCCATTTGTCTAAATTCTTCGTACAAACCAACTCTCGCAGAAATTAACAAGGCCCTAAACTGCTTGGCCAGTAATGAATACAAACAAACACCTCCACACTATTCAGCGGCAAAATGTAATGGTAAACCACTCTATAAGTGGGCCAGACAGGGAGTTTTAATTCAAAAAGATGCCGTACAAAGAACAATTTTCGAGGCCAGAATTGTAAAATATCACTATCCCTATCTCTCTATAAAAGTAAGTGTAAGTACTGGAACTTATATTAGAAAATTATTTGAAGATTTGCTGGAGTTATGTGGAACAAGGGGACATTTGATATCATTAGTAAGAACTAATATAGGTCCCTTTAACTTAAAAAACTCAATTCTTAAAAAGAACTGGCCAAAAATTATAGATAATAGAAAGCACATTGAGAATTTGAGTTTCAGATTAACTAACATTCTACCTTTTGAAAAATTAGATATAGGGCCAGAGAATTCAAAAAAATTTCTAAATGGTTGCAAAATAAATGTATCAACTCAAGAACATTATAACTGGATTATGTCCAATAAGCAGGTTCTAGGTATTGGAAAAAATATCAACCAAGAAATCACTCCACATATAGTTTTTAAAAACTAAATGAAACTCCATATCCTGGAACAATCGTATTTGACTCTTTATGATGCATCATAAAGGGAACATAGCTAATTGGTCCATAGATTTTCTTTTTATTTTCTTTATGTCTATTTGCAGTTGTTATCCAGTCATGTCCAAAATAAATGGGAGCAAAAGAAGCAATTATAGCAGCTAAATTTAATCCTGTAGATATGGAGTCACTTTCAGCTCTGGCCATCATATAGATTGATACACTGAAGTTTGAAGCAGCAGAAAGCCATACTATTTTTCTCGCCAAACTTTTAGCATCAAATAGAACTTCTTCTGCATAACGCTCTTTTGCTAGCTGATCCTTCGTGCTTTTAGCAGTCATTTTTTTTAATTTAACAGCACCTGTGTAATAGGGGTGATACTGTGAGTGCATGTAATAAGCTATACCCATCCACGCTGCACCAATTCCAATTCCTGTAAGTCCAGGACCTATGGGACGTTCCGGTTGCCCTAGTTCGTTATTTTCATTTTTGTTATTACTGAGTTGAAATATTCCGGCCACAAATGTAGTGAAACCAGAGGCCGCAATAGATAAATGTGGAGATTTAAAAAAGTTTGTTGGTCTACTTTTTGCTTCATCTACAACACGATCACTTGCTGAAGGTGCAACTAGAAGTTCAGGATACGAGAAATTAAAATCATCCTTGGCCCAAGAAGGACTTGAGAGAAATGCTAGGATTATGAGAAGAATTTTCATTTGTACCCCTTTTAATTTTCTTATAGTAGGATAAAATATATTTAATTTACATTAATTGTATTGATAAACCTCTATTTATACAAGCAGCAAGGATGAAAAAATGAAATTCATATTTTTACCACTTATTTTTATTGTATTGTTTTGGTCAAATTCTTATTCTTCTACAGCAAGGGTTATTAAATTAAAGGGAGTTGTAGATATCTATGAATCACCTTCAAATAAATCTCTTGGGCGGAAAGGAGAAGTCCTTTTTAATGGAAAATATTACCTCTCAATTTCACCAAAGCTAGGACTTAAACTTAAAAATGGTTCAATTATTAAAACAAAGCAAGATTCTCAGGTAAGGCTTATTTTTAACAATGGAGACCAATTTAACGTTGCTCAAAACACATTTTACGAAGTGAAGTGGGATGATGAAAAATACTCTAAGGGAGAAAAGAAAAGTAATACTATTGTCAACCTTATGTACGGGAAAGTCAGAGCTATCGTTTCAAAAGATGGCCCTCGAAGTAATCTAAAGGTTTCGACAACTCATGCTGCAATGGGGGTTAGGGGAACAGATTTCTATGTCTCGAACTCTGGACAACTTGGAAAAATGGATGTGTCGGTTATAAGAGGTGAAGTAGATGTTACTCCAAAGGTAAAAAAAATGAAAGGACTATCGGCCCAAAAGAAAGTCAAACCGCAGATAATAAAAGTTAAACCAGGTTTTTCTGCTTTTGTATCAACCGCACTTCCAAAAGCGGAAATAAAATCTAAAGATGTAGCAATTGCAGATGTTCAAGTTAGAAGAACTTCAAAAGTAGAACTGGCAAAAATTCAAAAGGACTCTGTCATTGAAGTTACAAAAGAAGAAGAAGAGAAACAACTGAAAGAGGTTTCAAAAAATGTTGCAACTGAGCTTCAAAAGTTAGAAAAAACTGCTGTCAAAACTACACTTGAAGATATCAAAAGATATGATGAGAATCTTTATAATGCGATGGTTTCACAAAAAGTAGTCAAGGTAGAAGATGTAAATACTGCATCGGTAAAAAAAGTGTTTAAAAAGGCGCCAGAAAGACCACTCAAACCAGGTGAAGATGATTTTGCTGGCGACTATGAAGATGTTTATCAAAAGTATCTGAAAGTTTTGGAATAATTAAAAATTACTGTTGACCGCTTCGATGTTTTTCACTGATAAAGTTTTCGGATATTACTTTATCAGCATTTTCTTCCCCAATCTTTGTCAATAATGATTTATCCAAAAATTCACAATTTTCTGTCTTATCTTCATTATACAGATGAAGAGTTTGGGTCGGGAAGGCAAACTCTACTTTTAAATATTTTGCTAATTTTAATATATCTAAAATGAGTCTATGTTTTTCATGTAGCTCTTGTGACCAATCTGGAACCTTCCAAAACATATATAATAATATATCAAGAGAACTAGGCCCCATTTTATTTAAATAGACATGGAAGCTATCCTTTCTTGTAAATGGATGTTTCAGTATAATTTGTCTCATACCTTCACAAAAGGCCTCAATCCTTTCAGGTTCAGTATGATAGGCAATAGATAAATGTGTTGAAAACCTCCTGTATCTTCTTTGCCCATAGTTATCTATATGTACATTTGTGAGCTGGCCATTGGGTAAACTTATTAACGAATCATAAAAGGTTCGTATTCTGGTGCTTCGCAAACCTACCTCTTCCACCGTTCCTTCCACTTTCCCGTCTATAAGAACCCAATCACCAATTCTAAAAGGTCTGTCGAGTAGTACTGTAAGTGAGCCGAATAAATTTCCGAGTGCATCTTTAGCGGCAAACGCAAAGGCCAGACCTCCTATACCCATACCGGCAATAAGTCCTTTCATATCAATGGCCAGTCCATCACCTATAAAAATTATACCTACAGTGATTACTATAAACTTCGCTGTTTTTCTAAGCATTGGAATAAGAATGTCATCAAACTTATTTTCAGATTGAAGAGCTCTTTTTTCAAAGAATCTAGAAATCAGATCGACAAGTTTATGTGCAGTAAAAACACTGGCCATCGTAAAAATTACGTAACAACCTTTCAAAGATAATGACAAAATATTATCGGGTAGCGAAAGTATGCGTAGACCACCATTTAAAAAGATTGAAAATACCATGATTCCCATCGGTGCTAAAAAATTTTTCTGAATATCTTTCTCTACAGTTATATTTTTGTTTTGAAGAATTTTTGTAATAATAATATGTACGTAAAGCCTAAAAGCTCTATCAATGAGAAAAGATAAAAATATTATAAAAATCAGCGCAAGCCATTGTCCATTAGTCAATTTGAATGTTTCATTAAAAAACCATGAGGGCAGACCCTTTGTAAATTTGTAGTGCCAAGGTTTGTACTGCACAACTCCCGGAACTATTTTATTTTTAGAGAGAGATTTTTCGTAAGTATAAATTGTACTCGCTGTATTTTTGGTGAAAATCCATTCATTATTATTTTTATAAAGAGCAATTTCTACTGGATAAATTTGTCCTTCATATTCGATGGTTTTTTTCTTGTAATACCATATATTATTGTTGAGTTGTTTTGGAATTTGATTAATATCAATTTTCTCGAGCCTGTCTAAAGTATTAATCAAGGAAATAGCTATATTTTTTCCTGTAATAGTTTTAGATGTTTCATCAAAATCACTTAAATCTAATGTCTGAATGGCCATATTAATAGCAGTTGAATCACCATTTTTATATCCGACCATGGCCTTTAGAAAGTAATTGAAAGTCATTCTTGGAGATGTAAAATCTTTTGAGGGATAGAGTTCTTGATTATCAGCTTTGATAGATGTTGAAATGACAAAATAAAATAGAAGAGTGAAAAGACGTAATTTTATAAGCATGATTTGGCCTCTAACTAAAAATATTTATGTGGTATACTTTAAACGTATATATGAAAAGAGATAGGAAATCCATCTTTGCTTTTATTCATTTCAATTAATAAGGGGTTAATATGGCGAAAATTTTAGTATTGTCTAAAGATGATTATCTTCTAAGAGAAGGGGAAGAAAGTGATGAAATGTATTATTTGAATAGAGGACTTATGACAGTTTACAAACGTGTAGGTGATTCTGAAAAACAAATAGCTATAATTAAGCAGGGTGAGTTGGTCGGAGAAATGTTATTTTTAGATGGGGAAGCGCGTTGTGCTTCAGTTAAGGCCGCTCAAGATTGCGAATTATTTGTCATACCACACTCAAAAATTAGAGAAATCGAAAAAACTCTTCCCAATTGGTACAGTAAACTAGTTCAAACTTTGTTGGAGCGATTAAGAAAGGCAAATAGTTCAGTAAGAATTTAGTTAAATTAAACCAATTTGTTTCAAAAAGGTTCTTACATCTTTGTTAACACTTTTTGATTCAGTTGAAAGTTTTGAAGTGGCCTCTTTGATTTTATTAGTTGAATTGCTGGCCATTTCAGTGTTTTTTCTTACAACTTCAATATTTTCTCTAACATCTTGAGATTCTGCTGATACAGTCTGCGCACTTTCGGCTATTGAGGACATGGTGACGCTTTGTTCTTCTGTGGCAGCAGCTATTCCATTTATTACATCATTAAGATTTTCAATAGATTCAGTTGATGCTTGAACAGCTTCGACAGATTCTTTTGATCCTTGAATAATTGATTTTATACTTATCTCAATTGATTCAGTCGCTTTTCTGGTTGCTTTTGAAAGTTCTTTGACTTCGTTTGCGACAACTGAAAAACCTCTTCCGGCCTCTCCAGCTCTTGCGGCCTCAATTGTGGCGTTTAGAGCAAGTAAGTTTGTTTGACCAGCAATGGTGTTAATCATACTGCTAATTTCATTAATTTTTTGGCATTCTTGATCTAATCTTTCAATAATAGCTTTTGTAATAAAATTTTGCTCAGAAGCAGTTTTTGAAAGTTTTGCTCCACTATCAATATCAGAAGAAATCATCGAAATGGTTTTACTCATCTGATTTATGGAGTCAGCAACGTTTTCAACCGATTCGTGCATTTTATTAGCATTTTGATTGAGTAACTCCACTCGCTGATGAGTTTTTTCCAAATTTTTACTGAGCATGAGATTTGAAATATCAACTTGACCTGAGGAGGCAGCAATGATTTCAGAAGTAGAGACCAAATTTTTGGCAAACTCCTCATGCTCGGTAGGTATTCTTTCAAAAATTAAGATGACTTCATTTTTTGGAGAAATACTATTTGATACAGTCCAACGTTCTTCACGGATTTTTATAGAATGATTGCTTCTTTGTTCCTTTAATATTCGATCAGATTTGCTATCCCATAGTTCAATAAACTCAAGAAACTTGGTAGGAACTAAATGTTCTATACTTTCTCCCGGTTTTCCAGGGTGGAAATCTTCTCTTGAAATGAGCATCTCCATAAGTCTGTTAGCGAAAATGATTTTACCATTTTCTTTAAGACATAGTAGGGGATAGGGCAAAAAGTTTAACAAATCGATGTAGAAATTATCCAACTTTTCATCCTTCTTAATATCATTTATGTGAACGACGTTTTCTAACATATCTACAACTAAGGTACTTTATTTTCTTTAAACAAGTCTACGAATTTCATATCTTCATTTAAAATATGATCCATTAACCAGTCTTTTAAAAAATCCATTATTTCAGAGCTGATTGTAACATCTCCATCCTTAAATTTTTTCTGGAAATCCAAAACTTGTCCAACAAGTTTTTTATGATATTCCTTATGAGTTGCAGCGTTTTTATAGTTCAATTTGTCAAAATATTTTTCTTCATGTTTAAAATGCGCATCTGTATAATTAATAAGACCTTCTAAAATAACTCCTAGAGCTTGAGAGGCCTGCCCTTGCATCATCCCTTCATGTAATCTATTCACATAATCAACAAGTCTTTTATGTTGATTATCTACACTCGTAATACCCGTTTCAAAACTTTCGTTCCACTCAAACAACGCCATAATGACTCCTTTAAAATTTTTGTACCATTAATGTCTATGTTACTATAACTTTTCGTTAAATTGTTTTGAAATCTTTAGACAGTTCTATAAATTATTACATAGAAAAATATCAAACTGATAATATCAGTAAATTAAAAAATTTGACTCCAGTAATAGGTTATCATTCTAAGTATCATGTTCGATATATTCCGTTTTTTTGTTCTTTCAGCAAAGGATTTAGTTCTACGCAGAGATGGAGAAGTTTTGGAAGGTGATAGATTGACTCAGGTATATTTCTAATTTGATTGGCCTCTATTGATAATCTTTTTAAATTTTGAAGTTTAAAAATATCTTCTGAAATTGTTTTAATTTTATTATTGGATAAGATAAGAGTTTCAATTTTTGAACATTTATATACCCATGAAGGAATAGAAGTAAATTTATTATGTGATAATATAAGAGTGTCTAAGTCTTGAAATGAAGCATCATTGAGTTTAATGTCTGAGATATTTGTATGTGAAATTTTTAGGTACTTCAACTTGTGGAATTTATTTATTTCACTAGGGAGAGAGTTAAGGGATTTCATGACAAGGGACAATGAAAAGACGTTTGGTAAAAAAAAGAGTTCTCTAGGAAGTGAACAAACATTTGGAGCAATTATTTCAACTCTTGTAATCTCTGGATTTTGAAAAAAAGAAGGAGTAATTTTTTTTTCAATCGGTAATTTGATAATTGCATGCATTTTCCCTCCGTGGATACATAAATTTACTCATTTATATTTTCATGAATTCCTAAAAAGTAGAGAATACTAGTCATTGGCCCATGGCCCATATGGTGATTTGCTTTTTGATTGACTATTTCTTTAGCATGAAATGCTATACCCAATCCTGCCTTTGAAAGCATTTGCAAATCATTGGCACCATCCCCTATGGCGACAACTTGCTCAAGAGAAATACCTTCTTGTTGAGCTATTAGTTGTAAAAGTATTGCTTTTTGATTTGCATTAACAATGGCCCCAACAACGTTTCCCGTAAGTTTTCCATCTATGATTTCAAGTTCATTTGCAAAAGCGTAATCTAAACCTAATTTATCCTTCAACGCATTCGCAAAGTAACTAAAACCTCCTGAGATAATTGCAACTTTATAACCTAATTGCTTGACTGTTGTGATAAATTCCTCTGCTCCTGGAGTAAATTTCAATTGATCCAAGATCTGTTTAAGATTATTTTCTTCAAGTCCTTTCAGTTTTGAAACTCTTTTCTTTAAAGATTCATCAAAATCAAGAAGTCCATTCATGGCCTCTTCTGTCACTTTAGAAACTTCTTCACCAACGCCATATATATTGGCCAACTCATCTATTACTTCATGTTGAATAAGAGTAGAATCCATATCAAAGACGATTAATCGTTTATTTCTTCGAAAGATATTATCTCGTAAAAATGCAATATCAACTGCATGTCTTTGAGATATTGCATAAAGCTCTTTTTTTACATCTTGAAGATTCACCGATGACTGCACACGTCCACTTATTTCAATAGATTTAAAACAACCAGGATTTACATTATCGATTCTAAGAATATTTATATTGTGTTTTGCTAGGACACTTGTCGCTTCTTTTAAAAATGCAGCAGAGAGATAATCAGTCGAAACACAGTTTAAAATATATTTTTCACTTTTTTCAATCGCCTTTACTTCACCAAATGAGACTATATCGAAATCAAGAGTGAGCCCCATTTTTTTTGCTGAAAATAATAGTTCTTTTAAAACAGGAGTGTCTTTTCCAAATTCTGAATTGTCATTAAGTAAAAAACTTAATGAAAGCAATCCATGTGTAACTGATTGGCCCATATCAAGTAATCTGTGACTGCCCTTATCGATTATCTCCATTAAGGTTGTCGTAATTCCTGGATGATCTGGTCCACTGACTGTAACTAAAATATTGTTCTGTTCTTGATTCACAGTGTTGCCCCCTCGGCACCCCAGGAAAGAATTATAGCAAAGCTTAAGCTCATTTAATACCTGGTTAATTTTGTTTATATTTCTTAAGATTAGAAATTAATTTGTAGGTGTATCTAATTGCAGATAGAATCGAAAAAGTCACTGCAATATATATAAAGATCTCACCTAATTTCAAAGTATTTAAAGTCCCGGCCCAATTGTCATTCACCATTATGAGAGGAATTCCAATCATTTGAAATGCCGTTTTCCATTTTCCTAACTTTCCAACCTCTAATTTTACATGATGGTCTAAAGCTAAGAGTCTCAATGAAGTAATATACATTTCTCTCATAATAAGCAATATAACCAAAAGTGCATCAAGACGTTCTAAGGCCAAAAGAATAATTAGTGAAGATACGACCAAGAATTTATCTGCAATAGGATCGAGAAAAGAACCAAATACAGTTACCATTTTTCTCTTTCGTGCCAAATACCCATCAAAAAAATCTGTAATAGAGGCCAGGACAAATGTCCATCCTGCAAAATAGTTTAAAAAGTTTTGCGATAAAGAAATTTTTTCCGTTCCTAATAGTTCAAAGTAAAGTGGAATGACAACGACTGGCACGAGCACCATTCTAAAAATAGTTAAGCGATTAGGAAGATTATCAAGCTCCCAAATATTTTTATCTAGTTCTGAAGTCATAAATTAGCTTACATAAGAATATTAATGTCTTAAACCTGCAAAATTACGCACGATCTATTTTATTGTCAACACTTATCCACGATTCAAGCACACTTTATTCCCTCTATCACAACTTGTTTGAATTGTTTAAGCTGAATTATGTACAGTATATCAAAATCCTAAAAGGAGGATTGAATTAATGGAAAGTCACTTAGCATTAATAAAATCACAAATAAAAGAACTTGAAAAAAGAGTCTTTCCTCGCTTTCCATTCAATTACATGGTTTTTAAATGCCTTGGTCGTTCTAAAAATATAACATACGAAGTTGTGGATATCTCGTACACAGGTATGCAATTAATGGTCAGAGACGGTGGACATGATTTTGTTGATGGAGAGATCATTAAAGGCGATATTCATTGGAAGGGCCAAGAGTTAGATGTGTCATGCGTTGTAAGATGGACAAACGAATTTTCATTTGGAGTAGAGTTCAAAATTATTGAAGACTTTGATGTTAAAATTAGGAACTTTCTTTCAGTTGAAAATCTTATAAAAAGTATAAGACCACTTCACCTGGAAGAGCTAAGCATTGATCGTCCGGCGTCTCTCAAATACTGGTTACAATCTGACGGAGCTCTTGAGCTTTTTATATGGCAACATCAAGATGGTGAACTATCAAAATTTCAAATAATACTGCTAGAAAATTTTGTTGAATGGCAGGACGGATTAGGTATAAGAACAGGAAAAGTTCTGACAAAGAGGGACCTAGATACTCCACTTTTACATTCAGATGAATTTATCTTTCAGATAGATGAGACAGAGGATAGTGAAAAGATTAATTTTGCAAAAGAAGTCGTTTCTGTCATACCTGAAAAATGTATTCCAACTCTTGCTAAAGAATTCCTTCAGTTAAAACTATAAACAAACTATACAACCTCCTCTATCTATTCTATGATTGCCCCGAAATCAATTCACATGTCGGGGGTTATAATGAATCGAAATTTAGCATTAGAATTTGTCAGAGTGACAGAAATGGCCGCAATAGAATCGGCGCGTCTAATGGGACGTGGCGATGAGAAAGCAGCTGATCAGGCCGCAGTTGATGCAATGAGAAGTATGCTCGATTCAGTTGATTGCGATGCTACAGTTGTGATTGGAGAGGGAGAGAGAGACGAGGCCCCTATGCTCTATATCGGAGAGAAAGTAGGATCAGGAAAGGGACCCGAACTTGAGATTGCACTAGATCCGCTAGAGGGAACGAGTGTATGTGCTCGTGGAGGTTATAATTCGATTTCTGTAATGGCAATTGCAGAAAAAGGCAATCTTTTACACGCACCAGATACTTATATGGAAAAAATTGCTGTAGGCCCAGCAGGTAAAGGTATTATAGATATTCAATTATCTCCAAAAGAAAATTTAAAAAGATTGGCCGAAGCAAAAAAATGTCGCGTCCAAGATTTAACAGTATGCGTTCTAGATAGACCAAGACATGAAAATATAATTAACGCAGTAAGGGATGCAGGTGCGAGAATAAAGCTTATTGGTGATGGCGATGTTGCAGGAGCGATTGCAACATCAATGGAAGGCTCTGGTGTTGATATGCTTATAGGTATTGGCGGTGCTCCTGAAGGAGTCATTGCAGCAGCAGCTCTGAGATGTTTAGGAGGTGAGTTTCAAGGTATTTTAAGACCACGAAACGACGAGGAGATTCGTAGAGCAAAAGAAATGGGAGTCACTGACATTAATAAGGTTTTCACTCTAGAGGAACTTGCAAGTGGTGATGTTCTTTTTTGTGCAACAGGTGTTACTGATGGAACAATGCTTGATGGTGTCACGTTCAGAGCAAATGGGGCCACAACACACTCAATTGTTATGAGAAGTGCTTCTGGTACGATTCGTAAAATCACTGCAGAGCATTTTTTTGATAAAAAACCACGATACTAAAATAAGGAATCTGAAATGGCAGCTGTGACACATACAGAAATTTTTGATGTCGATATTAATAGATTTTATCAGACTCTCATAGATTACAAATCATATCCAGATTTTGTTGATGGATGCGACGAAGTTATAATTGTTGAACAAAATGATAAGAGCGCAAAAGTACAGTATTTTTTAAATCTTATTAAAAAATTTAAATATACACTTGACTTAAAACAGAGCGCTCCAAATTCAGTCACCTGGACTTTTGACTCTGGAGATATTTTCAAAGAAAATAACGGGAGTTGGGAACTAGAAGATCTTGGGGAAGGAAAAACAAAAGTTACCTATTCTCTAGATGTGAAATTTAAAGTTCTCGTTCCAAAACCAATTATTAATAAATTGGTCTCTAGTAATTTACCAAAAATGATGCAACAGTACTATAAAAGAGCAAAGGGGTAGGTATGACAAAAAAGTCTCATGGAAAAAGTAGAGACGAAAAAGATTCTCCGGATGATAAGGAATCTATATTTTCTGATGTCATCAAAAGGGTCGTATCCATTGGAGTTGGTGCCGCATTTATGACAGAGGATGCCGTGCGAAATCTTATTGGTGATATTCCACTACCGAAAGATATTGTTAATGGGCTCATTCAAAACGCAAAAGATGCAAAAGATGATTTTGCAAAAAGTGTGAAAGATGAGGTTAGAAAATATCTATCTGAAATGGATTCCAAAAAATTAATAGAACATATTGTTGATAACTATGATTTTGAGCTAAATGCAACAATAAAGCTTAAAAAAAAGAAAGACGCTAAGGATGATCAATCCGCTTAAAAAACATATCTGTAATCAAATAAACGAGCTAAAAAGTGAAATTAATGGCCGAGCAATATTAATTGCTGTATCAAAATATTCTCAAATAGAAGATATTAAGATTGCCAATGAAAATGGACAGAAACATTTTGGCGAAAATCATCTCCAAGATTTAGAAATAAAATCTGAGTATTTTTTCAATTCCGGATTGGAATGTCTTTGGCATTTTCTAGGGCCATTACAATCTAAAAAAATTAAAAATCTCCTCAAAGTTAAAAATTTATGGGCCATACATTCTGTATGTCGAATTAAAGAATTAGAAACCTTAAAAAAATTCGAGTCAGAATTATCTAGTCCTTTAAAAATATTTATCCAAGTAAATACATCTGGAGAAATTCAAAAAAATGGACTAACCAGTCACAAAGAAATAGCTGAACTTATCAATTGTTATAAAAAGTTAGAATTTAACCACATTGAACTACATGGACTTATGACAATAGGAAAAATCCGTAGCGATAACATTTTAGAAGACGCTCGAAGCTGTTTTCAAGAACTTATAAACATCAAAAATACACTTGATCCAAATCTGAAACTTTCCATGGGAATGACTTCAGATTATAAATTAGCTCTAGAGATGTCGACAAATTATGTCCGTATTGGTAGCAAGATATTCAAGGAATAAATTATAGGCCTGAGGAGTTATTCATATGGAAATAAGTTCAGACAAAAGTGTTAAACTATCGTCTTCTAGAGTTGTTCCAAAGCTTTCACTACTTGGTTATTTACAGGGCGGGCAATTAGACAAGCTACGCTTTATAGATAATTTTTTTTTTGGCCTTAAGGAATTTGGTTTTATCGTTTTACAAGATCATTTAATTGAACAAAATAAAGTTGATCATGCCTATGATATTATACATGAATTTTTTAATCTCTCTCCTTCAAAGAAAATAAATTACAGTGGTGTTTCAGGTGGTCAAAGAGGTTACACTCCTTTCAAAACAGAACATGCAAGAGATAACAGTAATCCTGATCTCAAAGAGTTTTGGCATGTAGGAAGAGAGATTTTAGACAATCACCCTTACTCCAGTTATTACCCAAAAAACATTTGGCCTTCTGAAATTCAAAACTTTAAACCAATTCTTATGCAACTTTACAATGCTATGGATTTAACCAGTCAGGTTCTATTAACTGCACTGGGCATCGCCTTGGAAGTACCTGAAGATTATTTTTCAGAAATGATTAAAAATGGTAACAGTATCTTGCGGGCGATTCATTATCCACCTACTGTAGGACAAGATACGAAAAATTCTATAAGAGCTGCTCCACATGGTGATATTAATCTTATTACTCTTTTAGTGGGTGCAACAGATTCTGGGCTTGAATTACTTGATCATAATAATCAATGGTTGCCTATTCAAAGTGCTAAAGGTGATATTGTCGTTGATACTGGAGATATGATGTCAAGAATTACGAATGATATTTTGCCTTCTACAATCCACAGAGTGGTTAACCCCGTTAATCAACAATCACGTAGATATTCAATGCCATACTTTGTTCACCCACATCCGAAAGCAATTTTGTCTTGTATTGAAAGTTGTAAGGGTAGTGGCGCAAAATATTTGGATATCAGTTCCCATGATTTTCTCATGCAAAGACTCTATGAAATTGGGCTCATGTAAATAAATAGACGTCTGTCGTCGGGTTTATTTTTTTCAAGTTCGAACCCTTTAAATCCGAATCGTTATCGTGGAGAAACTATAACGATGGTGAGCAAAAGTAAAATAATTTCAAAATATGACTCTTTTGAAGATGAAGATATACAAGTCTTCGAAGAGTTATTTTCTTTTTATCTTTTCACAATAGATATCGATGGTGAAATCGTTAGTGCAAATAAAGACTACAAAGATAAAATTAAATCCAGAAATATCTTAGATATTATTGAAAAGAAACATCATGCCAAACTCAAAATATTTTTAAAATCCAAACAAGGCCATCAGTTTTATATTGTAAAAATAAATAATATGCCAAATTGGAATTATATAAAACTCGTTAAAATCAGAAAAAAAATCTATGGGTATGGACTTGTCGTAGATGATCTTGTCAAAAACAATGAATTAAATGCAATTGCACTTGACCAGGCAAAGATTGGGACTTGGGTCTACGATATTAAAAAATCGATTCTTTGGTGGAGTGAACAAATTTATCGTGTGCATTCAATTGAATTAGAGAAAAATATTTTATTAAATGAAGCTTTTAGTTTCTATTTGCCAGAATTTAAAGAAAAAATTCTCCAGTATTTTCAAAACTGCATTGAATTGCAAGAAGAGTTCGATGATGAATTCAAAATTAATACTAACTTGGGGCAAACAAAATGGATTCGAACAAGTGGCAAGGCCATTGTTTCAAACGGCGAAGTTACTCATATAAATGGGACAATTCAAGACATAGATCAATTTAAGAAAATTCAGGATACACTTGAAGATAACAATACTAAATTATCAAATTATAAGTTAGCTTTAGATTCTAACACTTTCTTTTTTGAAATTAATACTGAAGGAATAATTGTAGATGTAAATCAAAATGTAATCAGCAAATTAAAATATAAAAAATCAGACATTATTGGCAGAGATCTCCACTGGGTACAAGGAAATTTCAACACATTACATAGACAAAAAATGCTTTGGAATAAAATTAATAAATCCGAAGTTTGGAGTGGAGAGTTTGATTTAAAAAGAAAATATGGTGATAAAATTTGGACACAGGCAACAGCAGTACCTATTTTAGAAAAAGATAAATTAATTTCATATTATCTCGTTTGCTTTGATATGACTAAAGTTAAGAAAGTTGAGGAAAAACTTAATGCTACTCTAAAAAACGCCTCTGATTTGATATTCATTATGGATATTGATGGAACATATCACGAGATTTTTGACAATGAGGAAGGAGATCTTCCTGATGAAAAAGAAAATCTAATTGGTATGAACATTTATGATCTTTATGATAGTAGTTTTGCTGATGCATTGCTTGAACAATTCAACAATGTCATTGAAACAGGTAAGGCCACATCATTTGAATACGAGTCTCCTGGTAGAAATGGACATGATTTTTTTAATGCTAAAATTTCAAAACTAAATGAGATGCTAGTTGTTATGTCCGTAAGAAATATAACAGAGAGAGTTCTTAATGAACAAAAAATAAAAAATAATGAAAAGCAAATGCGTTCTTTTGTAAAACATCTACCTACAAGTGTAGCAATGCTTGACCATAATATGAATTTTCTGGCCATGTCACAAAAGTGGGAAAAAGAATTTGATATTTCAATTGAACAAATTGAAGGGAAAAATATTTTTGAAACTACATATTTAAAAAAACAATATTGGGAAGATATTTTCAAAAAGGCCCAAAATGGGCAAACTATTGAAAAAGAACAGGATCAATTTGAGAATAAACTTAACAAGTTGGAATGGTTTAAGTGGGAAGTGGCCCCTTGGTACGAGTCAGAAGGAGTGGGAGGGGCAATCATAGTGATTGAGTCAATTGAAGAAAGTGTAAAGCTTAAAGAGGAAATCGAAAGACAAAGACTAAATACAATTCAAGCAAATAAATTAGCTTCAATTGGAGAAATGAGTGCAAGTGTGGCCCATGAGTTGAATAATCCATTGGCCGTAGTCCTAGGGTATTGTAAAAAAATAAATCGAATTGCTCAGAAAAATAATGATACAGAACTTTTAAAATTTACAAAGAAATTAGATGAGAATTCTAAAAGAATGTCTGAAATAGTAAAGCAACTTAAGGGACTTTCTGGAAACGTAGAAGTCGATGATAAGGCAATCGAATTTGATTTGAGTGAAATAATTGACAACACTGTAGCTTTGTTTATTTCGAATAAGAATAATGAAAATATAAATGTTTCGATTGATGGGGATAAAAATATTCAGTTTTTTGGAAAAAAAGCAAGTATCTCTCAATTGTTCTATCATCTTTTAAATAATTCAGTCGAGGCCATAGAAAAATTAAAACAAAAATGGATCAAAATTTACATTGAAAACAAAATAGACGCAATTGATATAAGAATTATTGATTCAGGAGAGGGAATTCCAATAGAAACTGTAAAGAATATTTTTGAACCATTTTTTACTACTAAAAATGATGCACAATCTACAGGGCTAGGAATGAGCCTAGCTCTAAATATTGTTAAAGAACACAACGGACAAATCAAGTATGAGTTCTTTGAAGGACACACTTCATTTATAATCTCATTTGAAAAGAAAATCGCTGCCAAATTTAGAGTTGCTTAGATCCATCAATATATTTAAACGCGGTTTTTCTTAGTCCTTGAATATCATTTGATTGCGGCCTTTTGGAGAGTTTTCTCATTTTTTGAGATTTCGTCCCTGTGGCCTGTTTGAACATTTGAATCAAAGCTTTTCCAATGGCCTTGGCCATAAGTGGAGGAACTGCGTTTCCTATTTGTCTCCATTGAGATGAAATACTCCCTAAAAATTCAAATTGCTCAGGAAAACTTTGTATAGATGCTGCTTCTCTTACAGTGAGATATCTATTTTCAGTAGGGTGGTAATAGTTATGTCTATGAGTCATCATAGTAGGCCCTGGCCTCTTTGAATCAAGTCGGTGATATTTTGTTTGTCTGAATCTATTTTCAGGAAGCTCCTGCCAATTTACTCCTAATTTTAAACTTTTAGATAGAAATTCGTTTTCATCTCGTTCATATCTAATTCCTCTTCCCTCAGGTATTCGCTTAATGCGTTTAAGGTCAAGATCATTGGAGATTTGAGCATCTTCTTTAGAGTGATTTTTAACTTTTTTACCAAGAAGTTCAATTTTTTTAAATGCCTCGCCTATGGTCAAAGCTGGAATAAAAGACTGTCCAACTAGGGTATCGTGAGTGCAAAGTGGGAATTGAATTTGTTCATTGATCCGAGAACCGATGATAATAGTTCTTTTTCTTTTCTCGGGAACTCCATATTTTTGAGATTCCAACACTTTTGCTTCAAGATTATAACCTAATTTTGAAAATTCTTTGAAAATGGATAAAAGGGTTTGTTCATTTTTTTTAGCAAGTAACCCGGTTACATTTTCGATACAGACATAATATGGCTTGGTAATTTTAACTACCCTTAAAAACTGCAAGAACAAACTATTTCTTTTATCTTTTGGATTTCCTCTACCTACAGTTGAAAATCCCTGACAGGGTGGACCTCCAACTACTACGTGGACTTCTTGACCTTTTAATAACTCCAGAAGTTCTGATTCATGTAATTTGGTTATATCACCACAGAAATTTGTTGCATGT